>JBIIMX010000012.1:0-22112 GCA_044337765.1 Pirellulales bacterium
GAGAGGCTTGCCGTTGCCGTAGATCCGCCGCCACTTGTCGGCCGACTTCAGGAACGGCAGCAGCTTGTCTGCGGGGAACGCCATCGGGCCGGTGCTGTCGGGGCTGTCCCAGAGAATCCAGCCGCTGACGTCGTCGGCCGCACCCCGCATCACCTCCTCGACAAAGTTGTCCCAGTCGTCGAGCCGTTCCGGGACCATGAACGTGTTCACCGCCTGGCCCACGTGCCGGTTGGGCCGGACGAACGTGCCGGCCTTCACCTGCTCCATGCCGCCCTGCGCCGCCCAGAAGGCGGAGTAGCCGAGCAGGAGATAGGGCTCGCCCCCAGCGGAGCTCACCCGCTTCGCCCGACCCTTGATCGTGTCGAGCTGCAGGTTGCCGGGATGATGCTCGACCCAGTCCCAGTCTTCGTCGACCAGCTCGAACGTGGCCCCGACGGGCTTCCGCAGCGGCCATTCGTCGCCGATGACGTCGATCCAGTTTGGCCCGAGCACGGTGGCCGGCTCGGCGGCGAGCAGATCCTCCTCGATCGCGACGAGCGGCTCCGGCCGGCCGGCCTCGCGGACCAAAGCCTTCACGATGTAGAAGCCTTCCGGAAAATCCTTGGCGAGCTCGATTTTTTCCCGGGCTCCGGCGGCGAGATCGATCTCCCGCTCGATGCCGGCGACGCGGTCGCCTCGCCAGTCGAACAGGCCGCCGCTGATCGCCACCCTGCGGGACTGCCCGAGGCCGAGATTGGAGAGCGTCACAGTGAGCGGCTTGGCTGGCGATTGGAAATTCGAGTCGTCTGGGCGGTCGAGGCCGAGCGTGATCCGGTTCTCGGGCGGAAGCTGCGTGGTCACGGCGAGATCGTCGACGAACAGCCGGCCGGACTCGGCCGTGGCGGCGCGGGCGTCGACCGCGAAGTGGATGCCGAACGGGTAGTTCGGCGTGAAGGCGAGCGGCCGCGCCGCGCCGGACCAGTTTGGCGCCGGCGGCGGCAGCGTGAACCGCACCTCGCGCCAGCCCTGCCAGTCGACGCGGACGGCATTCTGCAACTCGCCCTCGGTCCGCGGCAGGAAGAGGTTCCATTGCCCGTTCGTCAGCCCCTTGGCAATGCCCACCCGATCGCCGACCACCGGATAGAAGAGCACGCCCGATCCGTCGCCGTGGACCCAGACGGAAAGATCGATCGGCACGCCGAGCAGCGGGGGATCGATGGAGGCGAACCGCTTGGCGAGATTGGACTTATTCCATTCGATATCGAGCGAACGCTCGCCGCCGTGGGCCTGCGCAGTGCTGGTGCGGGCCGCGCTCGTGCCGACTGCCGGGGCATTTCCGATGTCTCGGCCCTTGAGGCCGAGGTAGCCGCGATCCGCCTCGAAGTCGGCGACCACCATCCGGCTGTCGGCGCGGGTGAGCACCATTTCGCGGATGGTGGAGACCGAGCCGTCGTCCTGATCGAACGCCGTGACCTGCAGCGTGAACGGCGCGAGCTTTTCCTGGACCGCGGCGGCGAGGCCGGCGAGCGGCAGCGACACCGACTTCGCCTCGGCCGCGGCCAGGTCGAGCGCGGCCTGGCCGCTCCCGATTGCCTGGCCGCCACGATCGAGCAGGGTCCACTGAACCTTCGCCTTGCGGGCCGCATGGAGCGAGGAATTCTGGACGGTGGCCGTGGCATTGGCCTGCGGCTGCCACTGGTGCGACGGAACGTCGTAGGCGATGTGAACCGCAAGCGCATTGGCGAGCGGCTGCTGCGTGTAGACCTCGATGGGGCCGATCTGGATCGAGCCCTTCTGATCGGGCGCCGCGGCCTCGATCCGCAGAGCGGTGAGTTCGAGCGGAAAGTCGATCTCCCGAGTCGATCCTTCGGGAGTGTTCGGGCCCCGGCCGCGGCCGGGGAGCGACACCTCGACATACCGCCAGTCGGTGAAGTCGAGCGTGACCAACTCCCGCTCACCTTCGTACGTGCGCAGCCAGCCGCCGTCGTAATATTCGGAGCCGTCAGTGAAGTCGAGAAAGAGCGCGAAGAGCCGCGACTTGCTGCCATCACCCTTCACCCAGAAGCCGGCGCGGTAGGCGTTGCCGGGCAGGTAGCGCTGAACGCCGGTGTAGACGGCCGCGTCGCCTGCATAGTCGACCTGGAGAGCGTGCTTCGATGGCGGCTTCCCGTTCGCGGGCACGACGTCGGCCCGGCTGATGCGGGCCGATGTCTGGACCAGGGGACTGGCCCGCTGCGCCTCCCCGTGCGTCCACGCGATCCAGCCGCGCAGGTTTTCGCGGACCGGCTGCGGAATCCCGGCGGTGAACCACCGCGCGGCGGCGTCGCCCATGTCGTCGAAGAGATAACGGCTGTTTCCCACGACCAGCTGCGAATCGATCCGGGCCGCGAGCTCCGGCAATTCCGGCGACATCACATCGCCAGAGACCTTGAAGGGGGGAAGGAACGCCGCGAGATTCTCGGGGGCGAGATCCCAGCGGACCTCCTTCTGCCCGCCGGCGGCGAGGTCGAGCGTGAACTCCCGCGTGGCCACCGTGTTTTCATTGCGATCGGTCAGCTGGATGCGGCCCCGCACCTGGGCCGGCGCCTTCGTGAAATTGCGGGCATCGAGAAAAAGTTCCAGCGGCTCCCCGAACTCGCGGACGTCGGAACCGATCCAACCGATCGACGCCTGCGCGTTCGGCGGGGCGGCGACCGGGTAGAGCCGCAGATCGTCGAGCTCGATCGTTCCGGGTTTCGGCTCCTTGCCGACGGGGTGGACCACGATTCTCTGGAACCACAGCGAGTTTCCTTCCGCCGCGGCCGGCACCTGGAAGTCGACCTCCTTCCAGCCTTCGAAATCGAGCTTCACCCGCGGAGGAGAGAAGTCGCGGCGAAACATAAAGACCTGGCGGCCGTCGGCCTCCGTCTTCAGCGCGCCCTCGCGGAAGCCGATCTCGAGATCGTTGCCGGATTTGTCTCCCTTGACCCAGACCTTCGCCGTTCCGCCGCCGGCAAGCTGCCTGCGGTCGTCACCGAAGTCGATGCCGACGGCGCGGTTCTGCGGCTCGAACGAATAGTGCAGCCGCGCGCTCGCCAGGCCGACCTTGGGATCGGTGGTGTTTGATTCAGACCGCAGGCCGGCGTTGCCCGGCACGAGCGCCGTAAAGTTTTCAACGAGCTGGTGCGGCTGCGCCGACGCCGACGCCGTCAGCGCGACGAGGAGCACGAGCGCACGAATCATGATGGCGGGGTGGTTCATTTGGGGGCGTCGGCGGCGGGTGAAGGGGATTCGGGAACCCAGACGGCCACTCGGTTCTCGGTTTTCATGTACGTGCGGGGGGGCGTGGTGTAACTCGTGTAGGCATAGCCGACGTTGAGGAAGAGCTGGTCGCGCCACTTGGCGACGCCGAGCACCTTCTGGTCGAGCTTTGGCCCTGCAAACCGCGGATCGGCCTGGCCGTCGGCCTGCTGCAAGACCGCGAGCCCCGTGTCGGTGGGCACGAGCAGCTGGGTCTGCGTGGCGATCGGCTGGCCGCTCAAGCCCGTCGCGAGATCCCGCTGCCAGCGGATCGCGCCCTCCGGGCTGACGACCGCGACCGTGCCGGCATCATTGGCGACCGCGATCCCGGCGGGCGTCACCACCGGGCAATTCGAGATGCGGCCGCCGATGGACTGCTGCCACGCTTCGCGGCCGGAGGCGAGATCGAACGCCCGCAGCGTGCCGCTTTCGTCGCCGAGATAGACGCGGCCCTCGTGGATGGCCGGAGTCGAGCGGGTGAGCGGAGCGATCGGAGCCTTCCAGGCCAGGGCGCCGCTTTCGGCGTCGAGCGCGTAGAGGAAGCCATCCCACGACGCAAACACGACCTTGCCGGCGGCGAGGGCGGGCCCGCCGCGGACCTTGTCCTTGGTGGCGAACTCCCAGATGAGGATGCCGCTGTCGACGTCGACCTTGTAGAGCTTGCCGTCGTCGGACCCGAAGAACACGTCGTCTGCCTGCGGCACGGGCGAAGAGTAGACGCGGCCGCCCGTCGGGAACGACCAGAGGTAGGTGCCGTTGTCGGCGACCGCGTGGAGCTTGTAATCGGCCGAGCCCACGAGCAGCCGGCCGGCGTAGCGGCAGGGGGTGGTCGTCGGCGTGATGGAGGCGAGATTCCATTGAGGCCCGAGATCCAGACGGGGCGCGGTCTTGGCGCCCGGCTTGGGATCGGGCGGGGCAGTCTTCACCGACCAGACCGATCCGGCGGGATCGCTGATCGTAAAAACGCCGTCGACCACGGTGACTCCCGAGGCGAAGGGGGGGGCTTTCGGCGAGGTGAGCTCGAAGGGGCTTGTCCATTTTCCGACGAGATCCGCCGGCAGCTTCGTCGGCACGTGCGCGGGGGTGCCCAGCAGCATCGGCATCGCGTCGGGATCGCCCGCGGCGAGCTGCTTCGACGTGCCGCCGTCGAGCGGCCCGTAGACCTCGACCTCGGTGAGCGAGTCGGTGTGGGCGTCGTAGTAGCTCGGGATGATCTTCAGCGCATCGGTGAGGATCGGCTGCGGGAAGTGAACGACGATGAACCGGCGCTCGTTGCGGCGGACGAGCGCGACGTCCTGCGGCAGCTTCGTCTCGATGTTGTTTGCGAGGATGCTGATCATCGGATACACGCGGTCGGGCGTGGCATTGTTGAGATAGAGCACGAGGTGCGAGACATAGCTCGGCTTGGCGAGCGTGACGCTGAATGCCATCGGGTCGGGGGCGTTGGTCCAGATGTTGCCGACGTCGTCGATCCGGCCGTTGTGGAGAAACGCCGACTCTTGGGTGTAGATCATGGCGGTGGAGGTGATGCCCTGCGCGAAGGCGGAGACGCGATTGCGGCCCATCAGTCGTTGCCGCAGCGTCGTGGGAATCCGCTCGAACTGCACGCGGATGTCCTCGACGAACGTCGGCTCGATCGCGGCGAGCTCGTCGTTGGCGAGCAGGTTGGCCGATGGGAAGCGGATCGCCCGCAGGCTGGCCGCATCGATGCTGATCCTGCCGCCGACCGCCTCGAAGCCGACGTCGAGCGAGGTGGTGTCTTTCGCCGTCTTGATCGCCAGGCGGCCAAACGTCCACTCCCCGACGCGGCCGCGATACCGCGAGCCGGTGAAGGTCTCCTTCGAGCCGTGCAGCAGGGCCCCGGCGACGAGCCGGGCTTTGGTGTCTTCCACGCGATACCAGAATTCGAGCAGGTAGGTCGCCGCCGGAATCACCCGCGCCTGTGGCCGCTGCGTGACGAGCTGGGCTGGATTCAGCTGCAGTGCAGACGCACCTTCCTTGGCGGGCTTGCCGACCGCGACCGGGCCCTGGGGCGATTGCCAGCCCTCGGCCGATTCGAAGGAGCCGGCCTGCAACTGCTCCACGCCCATCCGCAGGATCGTGCGATAGTCGTCGGGGTTGTCGCGGCCCTCGAGGTAGAACTCCGCCGATGAATCGGGATCCCGGTCGTTGGCGGCGGCGACGAAGGCGGCGTAGTTCTCCCCCGTCAGCTCGTGGAGGTCGCGAAGCCGCGTCTGCCAGACCGCCTTGCCCGCGGCGTCGATCACGGCGACGGCGCCGTTATTTGCGCCGGCGGCGACTTCGTCGCCGAAGGGCCTAAGCCTCGAATGAAACGGCATCTGGAAATCCCAGACCGCTTTGCCGGTGGCCAGATCGATGCACCGCACGAGGCCGTCGCGATCGCAGCGGTAGTAGCGGCTTTGGCTTTCATTCATCGCGTCGAGCGCCGGCAGCCAGATCTGGTCGCCGGCGAGCCGCCAGAGTCGCTTTCCGGCGGCGTCGAGCCGCTCCAGGCTGGTGGGCGATTTTGTTAGGCGGCTGCCGTCGGCGAGCTGCGTTCCGGCGTCGGGCAGATAGGGGCCGAACGTGTCGTCTTCCCGCCATTCGGCCGCGAGGCCCTTGAAGAGCACGCGGGGACGGGGCGAGTTCTTCGGCCAGTCCGCGCTCCAAGTCGAGCCTCCTATTCCGCTGCCGGGATCGGCGCGATTGATCGAGAGCGTCTTGCCGGTTTTTGCGTCGAGAATCCGCGGGGCATGTGCCCAGAGATTGGTCGGGTCTCCGCCTTTCGCGGGATCGGGCGTCGACCCGACGACTATCTCCTCGCTGTAGACCAGACGCGTGCCATCGGGGCTCAGTGCAAACGAGCCGACGTGCAGATTGTCGCCGAACTTCGCAGCATCGCCTCCCTGATCCGCCTCCTGTGGATAGGCCGCGATCGCCTCCGCCCGGTCGAGGAACCACATCTTGTTGCCGTCAAAATCGACGGCCAGCAATCCGGTCAGCCCGCGGATCAGGATCTGCCGCAACGGCTCGTTGACTTCGATCTGCAGGACGGTGTCCTGCGCGCCATCGAGATTCGGCAGACCCCAGCTGCCATGGAACAGCGGCCGCTCGGTCGCGTCGAACCGCTTGACGACGCCGCCATCCCGCCCATCGAGCAGGAAGAAGTAGAACCCGCGGGCCGTGGCGGCGCCGACGCGTTTGCCGCCGTCGATCCAGCGGGCAAAGTAGACGTGATGCTCCGGCAGGAACTGCTTCCAGAGCAGCGTCCCCTCCCGCGAAAAGCAGAAGAGGTTGTCGCCGTAGCCCATCGTGCCGACGAGCACCCGACCGCTGGCGGGATCGACGTCGATGGCCCGCACCCAGTCTTCGCCGGCGAGCACGTCGCGGAGCGTGGTGGGGGCGGGCGGCCGGGCCGCGGCCGGAGCGAGGCTGCCGGCGGCGAACGTGGCGCGGGCCAGATCCCGCGGCTGGGTCTGTTCCCCCTTGGTCGATCCGCCGATGTCGGAGAGCGCCGCGATCCCCGCAGCGAGGCCGGCGTCGTCGTTGGCGAGGATCGAGATCGTGTCGAACCGGTTCGAGAGCCCGTGGCGGGTCCAGTTGATCACCGCCCGACCGGCCGCCGGAAAATTCTCGGAAATCACCTCCGGGAACACGTCGCGGCGGGCGAGCGCCTCGATCAATCTATTTTCATACCGCTTGCCGAGCAGGATCAGGGGCGCATCGACGAACAGGCCTGGATCGACCAGCGTGCCGCGCCACAGCCGGCCACCGTCGAGCACCGGAATCTCGCCCCATTCGTTCACCACGCGAACCACCTCCGCCACCAGCGCGATCCGCGCCGGCCGCCCCTTGGCCGCAAGCGCCGCGACAAGCTTCTCCGCGTGCGGACGCACCCACGGCTGCTCGGCATCGATGGCGATGACGATGTCGGGCGTTTGGGCCGCAGGCTTTTCCGCGACGAACCGGCCGACCCGATCCGGCTGGTGGATCCAGACGTCGCGGCCGTCGAGCCGGCCCGCCACGGCTGGCTGCTCGGCCGCGGCGACCTGCACCGCGGCCTCCGCCACGGCCCCGCTGATGAGTTCCCGGACCCGCAGTGTCCAGTTTCCGCCTGCGGCATTCACGGGTACCCGCCAGGCCGATTCGTGGAGCGGCTTGGCCGCGCGATAGACGTGGAACTGCTCGTTGCCTTCGGGATCGGTGACAGTGATCTCGATCGGAAAGGTGGCGTCGATGGGCTGGCCGTCGGGACCGGTCACGCCCACCCGGAAGCTCAGGTCGGAGCCGGCGGCGAGCCGGGCATCGGCCGCGAGCGAGACCTTGTCGATGGCCGCAGGCAGGAACGCATAGATCTTGCCCGGCAGGTGCCGCATGTCTGCCGCGAGCGTCATCCAGTCGCCTTCTTTCTTCACCTGCACCGGCTTCATCTCGAACACGTCGTAGACGTGGCCCGGCCGGGCCGGAAAGCGGAGCGTGGCGATGTCGGGGGCCGAAAAGAAGGTCAGGTGCGACCCGGTGAACCCGGTCGGCGCGAAGTTCGGCATGACGAGGAACTCACCCTTTCCGCCCTTCAGCCAATCGGGGCCGACGACCCGGTCGTGAATCGCCGCCGGCGGAATCTTTTTGGCGAGGAACTCGCCGATGACCTTCGTCATTTTCTCCGAGCGTTCCCAGACCACGCGGGTCTCATAATCGACGTAGCGAGGGAACGCGCCCCCGAGCTTGTCGTCGAAGTCGTCGAGGTCGGAATTCAGCCGCACGACGCCATCGATCGGCAGCTTGCTTCCCCGCTCGACGACCACCGTCTTGCCGGCGGCGACCAGTTTCTTGAGCGCCTCGAGGATCGCTGGCGAGGCCTCCTCCTCGTAGTAGTAGCCCGGCGCAAAGACGACGTCGTACGCCGCGGCCTTGCCCGCGACGAGCTGGCCGTCGTAGAGGAAGTCGGCCGGAAACCCGGCCCGCAGGCAGGCGACCCAGATGCCTTCCGCCGTGTAGTCAAGGTTGTTTGGTTTCCGGGCAGTGAGATGGGCCGATTCGCGGGAGTAGAGCACCGCCACTCGGCCATACCCACGCTCCAGTCCGAGCAGGAAATCACCGTATGGCGTCGTCATGCCGGCGACGTTGCGGGTGGTGTCGCGCATGTCGTCGGGCGAGGGCTTGGCCGGATCGCTGTCGATCTGGAAATAGCTGAAGCCCTGGATGCCCTGCGAGATACCGAAGATGGCCTGCCGCATCACCATCGAAGAGTAGATGCCGCTGGCATAGCCGTAAATCTGCGTCCAGACCGGGATGCCGTCCCGCACCTTCAAGATGTCGGCCATGAGCGGGGTGAATACGGGCCGATCCCCCGCGCCACCGTCCTTGTAATACACGGTCGACGCCACATCGAGCGCGGCAAGCGCATCCTTCGGCGTGCCGTTACCGCTGAGATTGTTGCCGTTGGCACCACTCGCCCGATAGAGCGTCCAGGTCAGCGAGTCTGGAGCGATCTCCTTCACGGCAGCGTTCATCCGCCGCGAGAAGAGATCCCAGTCGCTGTCGCAGTGGGCCGGCCAGGTGCGGAATTTCGCCAGGTCCTCATACTTCCGCTGGCCGGCCGGCCGGCCAGCGAAGCGGTCCAGTGCCTTCATGGCGTCGGCGCTCGTCATGCCGGGGTGACGCTCGCGATACCGCATCTCCTGCGCCTTGAAAAACGCCGCCACGACCGAACGCGGGGCGCTGTTGTCGCTCGACTCATAGACTTCGTCGTAGAGACAGACGCCCTTGAAGGCGGGGCTGAATGCCATCGAGGCCGTTTCCAGGCCAACGTAGCGCTCGCAGGCGTCGAGGATCTGCGGATCCCGCGGCAGCATGCAGTCGTTGTAGGTGAAGATGTTCTCGTAGAACTGCAGGTTGCGGCGGACAGCGGCATCGAGGAAGCGATCGAGTCCGCTGGGCTGGTAGTAGCTGTCCCACGGCCCCATTTCCGGTCGCTCCCGCACCAACTGCTCGAGCGCCTGCCCGTGCCGGTGGATGCGGGCCATGTCGTAGTTCATCCCCATGAAGGCGTTGTAGCCCCGGGCGGTGATCTCCGCGACGAGCGCGTCGGCCCCTTCGCCCTGCGTGATGACGCCGGCGTAGGCGTGCGTCGACCTGCCCGCCCCGAGGCTGTTGTATTTGCCGTTGAGCAGGTTCGTGAAATGCGTCCGCGGCTCCGGCTCGACGATGTCGACGACGAACGGACGAGCGACGCGTGAGCCCGCCTTGGCTTCAACGCGGTATTTCCCCGCCGCGAGCGAGAGCGTCTGCCGGCCGTCGAACTGCACGACCGACGTGTGCCGCTTTTCGACTGCGGGCAGCTTCTCGCGGAGCACCGTCAGCCGCCGACCCTTGGCGTCGACGAAGTCGATCTCGAGCGGCTCGCCGGCCGCGAGCGGCTGCGTGGCCACCGCGGCAAGGCCGATCCAGAACGACTCGCCGCGGAAGAAGGCCGTGCGACCCCGCGGGGTGAAGAGACCGATGCCGACGGGCTCGGGCCGGCTGATCGCGATCCATTGATCGGCGGAAATCGTCTGGCCGGATGCGGTCGTGAGGCCCAGTCGCAGCCGATACATGCCGCCGGGCACCTCGGGAATGGAGAGCGCGACGACGCGATCAGCGGCCGGCTGATCCGCGGCGGGGGCGACCGGAAGATCCTGCCAGGTGTCAGAGCCGTAGAGCTGCAACTGGGCGAAGACGGGGGCGGCCGCGAGCGGGTTTTCCGCCCCGACCTTTTCCGCCTCGAGCATGAGCGCCTTCACCGTGGCCTGCGCTTCCTTCAGCTTCCCTTCGGCCGTCGCGACGGCGGCCTTCTCCCGCGGCACGCCGGCCTGTGCCTCCGGATCGTCCGGCGCGGCGGCGAGCTTCTTCTCGGCGGCTGCGAGGGCCGACCTGGCCGCCTGCAGATCGCGGCTGGCCGCGGCCTCAGCGACCCGGCCGCGATCGGTTTTCCCGTTGGCAAAGCTGGCGGGAGTGGAATCGATGCCGCGGACCCGCGCGGCGAGCTTGCCGCCCGGTTCGGCATGCCGCGAGGCCAGTTCCGCGGCGATCAGTTGCTGGGAGCCGAGCCCCGGATCGAGCACGGCCACCCGGAAGGCCTTGAACGGAAATCCGGCGGGTGTCACCTCGAGGGCCGGGCCGGGCTTGTCGACGAGCAGCTCGAACGGTTTCTGCCTGGGGTAGAGCGTGAGCTGCCGGGTCTGGCCGTCCATGTCGGACCGCCAGTCGACTGCCGCCACGCCTTCCACGACGAGCTTCGCGTTGATCGTCTTGGGATTCCCGATCACGGAATACTCGAAGACCGGCACGTCGATGGCATGCCCCTTCACCTCGAGCCCGGGAATCTTCTCGGCGGGCTTCACGCCGCCGGCATCGAGGTGAAACCGCAGGCCCAGCGGATGCACGAGGTAGCCGTCGCCGGCGGTGTTGGCCGGCAGCCAGAGCGTCAGCGGGCAAAACTGCAGCTTCGCCCCGTCCTTCGACTCGGCCGCCAACAGTTCGCGGGGCGTCTTCGCCTCGGCGTCGGCGGCGTCGCGGATCGTGAGGTTGGGCAGCGGGGTCGTCCGCATCGTCACCGGCACATCCTCCGCCGGGTTGCCGACGTAGGCGCCGAGCGTGACGGGATAGCACTTGATCCGCACGACGTCGCCCGCGATCTGGAGCTCGGGGCTCTTGGTCGAAATCGCGCCGTCCTTGCCCACCGTGAAGACGTGATTGCCGGGCCAGATCGTGTGTTCGCCCGGCTTGAGATCGGCCTTCGCCACGGGCAGGCGGTCGATGTACTTCCCCTCGAAATACCGCTCGAACACCGGCTTGCCGTCGAGCAGCACGTTTCGCGCCCAGCCGGTGTAGTCGACGCCGATCTGCTTCATCTCCACGCCGTTGGGGGTGGAGATCGGATTGACGATCGGCCGCTCCTTCACGAGCTTGTCGACCGTCTTGCCCGGATCGTCGAACGGCACGAGCTGCAATTCCACCGCTGCAGCGGACTGTGACAGCACCGCGACGAGCAAGCCGCAGATACCGACGCCGACGCGGGCTCGCCTTGATCCGGAATGACTCGTTGAGTACTTCATGTCAATGCGTGTAGATAAAGAGGAGAACGTTGGTGGCCCACTGGTACATGACTTCGCGCTGGCGGTTGTCGCCGCCGTGGCCGATCCCTTCGCCGATCGGATTGGAGGCGCTCGGCGGCGAGCTGATTTCCCAGCCGCAGCCGTCATCGTTGGGACTGAAGAGGACAGCCGGCCGGTTGGCGAGCGTGAAGTACTGCCAGACCTTGTTCTCGAAATCCACCTCGCCTGGCCAGGGCGTGGCGTAGATCATCTTGAAGGCGTCGGCGATCACCGGATCGTCCTTGAGTGCCAGTTTCGGCTCGCTGCCGGGGATCATCTTGCCCACCTCCGGCCGCACGCTGTCAGCGAACGGGCTGCCCCGCAGGTAGCAGTCGTCGAGGAAGAGCGTGCCGCCCCGCTCCAGCCACCGCTTCATGTTCTCCGTCTCCTTCTCGTTGAAGCCCCAGCGGGTGTGCGAGGTGAGGTAGACCACCGTGTGCTCGAACAATTCGTCCGTCGCCACGTCGAGCCCCGGCTTGCCGTCGTGGATCGGCAGGTCGGTCCGCTTGTTGACCTGGTAGAGCATGTACGGCAGGGCCGTGGGGTCGGTGTTCCAGTCGACGCCCTGCATCGCCGGCTTGATGCCGCGCACGCAGATCTTGTTGCGCTTGTCCTGGTCCTCGGCGGCACCGCGGGCCACGGCCTCGTCCGCGCTGACCTCCGTGCTGTTCAAGCGGCTCGCCCGCTCCGCCCAACTCTGGGCGTGGGCAAGCGACGGCAACAGCAGCAACACGACGATCGGGAGGGGTCTCATAGGGATTCTCCGCTCAGGAGGTTGAAGTAGTCTGCCATCGCGTCGTCGCCGCCGCCGGGGGTCGTCTCGGAGCCGGCGCCGACCTTCAGCGGCTGCTTGTCGACCGCCTGCTTCATCTCGGTCCGCACCGTCTTCGGGGCCTCGAGCAGGAGGTCGGTGTTGCGCTTCACCTTTTGCAGCCCGCCGAGCAGCGCCGCGCCGCCGAAGCCGAACTGCTGTTCCACGAAGCCGGCGAGATCGGGGCGGACGACCACGATCTCCACCGGCGGCGAACGCCCGGCACCGGGGCCGGTCTCGGTGTTGTTGTCCTTGGCGACGAGCGTGATCGTGATGCGGTCGCCGGGTGCCAGCGGTGGATCGAGCGATTTGAACATGTCGGCAAAGCGGCCCTTGACGAGATCGCGGGCGGGCTCGATGCGGCGTGGCACGCCGCCTTGCCGGGGCGACCGGCCGAGCAGCGGATCGACCGTGTCGATCGTGTATTCGAGGTTCACCTCGGCCACCGCGAAATCATCCTCGGCGGTCCAGTTGAGCAGGAAGGCGGAGGCGGCGTCTTCGAAGAGGGCGAGCCGGCGATTCTTGATGGCGAGTTTGATCGTCGGCGGCTGATCCTGAACCACGGCCAGGTCGAACGCCACGGGCTCGGCCATCTCGAAGCCCGGCCCCAGCGCCCCGGTGAGATGGATCGTCGCCCGGTCGGGATTCGAGAGCGTGAAGCCGAAATGGGCGAAGCGGCCGCTGATCGAGAGCACCTGCTTGGAGCCGTCGGCCCACTGCACGTAGCAGAGTTCCGGATGCAGGTCCGTGGTCGCCCCGAAACTCACGAGCACGGTCGTTCCCGCGAGGCCGGCGACCTTCGGCAGCCGGCCGGTGAGCGTGCGGGCGGGCTGGCCGGTGTAGGAAGGGGGCGAGAGCTCGAAATTGATCGCGTTGATCTCGGGCAGGTCGTCCACGAGCACGCGGTGCGGCTTGCTCCGCCGGCCGCCGTATTCGAACTCGTAGCTGAAGGATTCGACGGCCGGATCGACCGTGAACGCCGCCGCGCCGTTCTCCAGGGTGAGCGGCGTCGCCTCGGCATTCTTTGCCTCGCGATCCGTGCTCCCCTCGAGGTCCGTGCGATGCAGCACGATCTCGCGCCGCCGCGCGCCGACGGCCTCCACGGCCAGTTCCACCGGCCGGCCGCGCACGATGGCCACATCCCCCGGCCGCACCCGCAGTTCGACCGGGAAGAGCGTGTCGAGCACCGCCGCGTAGGCGTCGCGCAGCCGCGACACGCGATCCTGGATGGCCCCGCCGGCGAAGACCACGAGCATCGCGATCGCCGCGATCACGGCGGCCGCAGGGAGCAGCAGCCGCCTCGTCTTGCGGAGATCGAGAAGCGATCGCGGATCGAGGTCCGCGAGCCGGGCCGCCGTGCGGTCGAGCAGCAGCGAGACGAACTCCGGCGAATACCCGAGGGGGCGGCCGGCCGCCCGGGCCACCTCCTCGCCGAGCTGCAGGCTCCCGATGATCTGGTTGTCGAGCCCGCCGCCGACCGACTGGTGGCGCGACGGGTCGAGCGACCGGTGGAGCGATTCGATGACGACCGCCTCCCGCTCCAGCTTCACGCGGCGAAACAGCGGCGGCACTCCACAGACGATCGCGGCGACGATTCCGCCGATGGCCGCGACGGCGAAGAGGATCACGAGCGGCCACGGCGGCAACCGGAACGCCCAATCGAGCAGGAACCAGACGAGCAGGCTGCCGGGCAGCGCGAGCACCGCGAGGGCCAGGCCGTGCAGCACCGACCACTGCCAGCGGAAACCGCCGAACCGGCGGACGAGGCGGCGGAGCGATTCGAGTTGGGGGCTGCGGTCGGGCATCAGACCATTCCCCTCCGTTTCCGAATCCAGCAGTCGAGGCAGACAAGGCCGATCAGCAACGCCATCGTGAGCGGCAAGTTCCAGAAGGCGACGACCTGCTTCTCCGCGGTGCGGGTCGGAGTGAGATCGATCGCGTCCACGACCGCCGCGGCGTCACCGGCGCTCAACGCCTTGCCCCCCGTGGCCGCGGCGAACTCGGCCATGGCTGCGGGATTCGCCCGCGGCTCGTCGAGCTCCTCGAGGCCGTTGCCGGCGAGGATCGTCTCCGTGGCGGTCTTGTCCTTGTGCGTCACATCCACCTTCCACGCCCCGGCCTCGTCGAGCGCGACCTCGTATTCGTAGAGCCCCGGCGTGTCGCGTCCGTCACGGGGAAGATACTGCGTGACCCTGCCGCCGGGGCTCGTCACCTTCACCTCCACCGGGGCGCTTCGGACCGGCTGATACACGCTGTCGAGCAGTCGGGTGGAGAGCCTGATCGTCTTGCCGACCTCGGCCGCCGCCTGCTGCCGCCCGATCTGCGGCCGATCGGGCCCGAGCCGCGGGTCCGGGGCGATCGCGCGGACGACGTTGCCCCAGAACCTGCGGAAGTAGTCCTCGCCGTCGGCCGGCCGCATCATCTCCCACCGCCACGTCGTGTCGGCCGAGAGCCCGAGCACCTGCCCGCGGCCCACGTTCTGCACCGCGATGACGGGCATCGGTCCCTCAGGAAGCTCCCGAACCGCCAGCAGCGTCGCGCTCGGCTTCACGCCGCCGACGCGGTTGTTGCCGTCGAGCGAAGGCAGGTCGAACCAGGCGTCTCGATTCGCGGCCTGATCCCCTTCGAGCCGCATGATGGGATGGCCGAGCCCCGCCACGGTCGGGGTGATGCGAAACGGCTTGTCGACCTGCGGCTCCCTGGTGGGTTCGATCTGAAACGGGGCGAGCCGGGCGAGCGTGGATTCCTGATACTGGCCGGCGGCGTAGACGCTGCGGCCGCCGAGCATGACGAGCCCGCCGCCGCGGCGGCTGACGAAGTCGGCGAGCCACTGCATCTTCGTCTCGGCCGTGTCGCCCCCTTCCCGGAAGTACGACCGCGGAATGTCGCCCAGAATGATGACGTCGTACTTGCACAGATCGGCCTCGTCGCTCGGCAGGCCGTCGCCGGCGTTCTTGTGGTACATCGTGCCCTGGGCATACCAGCCCCCCTTCGGCATCATCGTGAGCAGCGCCGCCTCGACCACCGGATCCCGGGCGATCCAGGTCCCGAGGATCTTCCGCTCGTCCCGCGGAATGTCGAGGTAGAGCACGCGGATCTTCGCGTCGAGCACGCTCACGCGATGCTCGGCCACCTGCAGGCTTTCGCTGACGGCGTCGCGGACGCCGTCGACCATTACCCGATAGACCTTCTCGCCAGCCTTGTCGGGCTTGACGACGAACGGGACGTCGACCGGTTCGTCGCCAAGCGTCACGTTTTCCCGCACGGCGATCGGATCGGGCTTGCCTTCCTCGACGAGCCGCACGGTGACCTTCTGCTCGCCGAGCTGGTTGGCCGTGATCGTGGCGGCGATCCGCAGATCGTCGCCGAGCCGCACGTACGGGGCGCCGGAGTTGATCTGCACCCGCGCGAGCTTCGGCGCGGTCTCGGATCCGAAGACCACCGGATAGACCGGCAGCGGCCGGGCGGCGAGCACCGGGGCGAGCAACTGGCCGCGGTCGCCGGCGGTGTCGTTGCCGTCGGTCAGAGTGACAATGGCGCGAAGGCTGTCTTCGGTGCGGGCGGTCTCAGCGATCGCCTCGATGAGCCGGGTCGGACGGTCGGGCTTCGCCGCGGGATCGGCCGGCCGCAACTGCCAGTCGAAGTCGTGGCTGACGACTTGGGCCCGCGAGCCGACGGCCCGCGTCAATTGATCTGCAAACCTCCTGGCGGCGGCGAGCCGTGATTCGCCGGCGACGTCCTGGAGGCCCATGCTCGCGGACGTGTCGGTCAGCACCGCGATGGTGGGCCGCGGGCTGCGTTCGACAGTGAGGCGGGCCTCGAGTTGACAGAGCAGAAGCAGGATGACCGCGAGCCCGGCGAGCCGCACGAGCGCGAGCAGGAGCCGCGTGGGCCACGTGGCGACCGTCTGCGGCAGAAAATTGAACGCCGCGACGATCAGGCCGACCGCGGCCACCAGCGCGATCGCCCAGATCGGCAAGGGCGCGGCGGCCCGCCACGCCCAGTCACTCACGCCTGTGATGGAGCCGGCTTCGTCGAGGCCCAGGAGCCAGTAGATCGGCGTCATGCGTTGGCCTCGCGTGCGCGGATTCTTTCCCGACGGGCATTCAGGAGGTAGCCGGTGATGGCCTCGAGTACGAAGGCGGCGAGGAGCAGCCAGACAAGGAGCCCGCGGAATTCGCGGCCGGTGGCCGCCAGGCTTGCCGTCTGCCCGGGTTCGATGATCCGCGCCGGGCCGCCGAGCCACTCCGCGAGCTTGTCGGCGTCGGCCCGCGCCATATCGCTCTCGCCGGGATCCTGGTGCACGGCGATGTTGCGTGTGTAGCCGCCCGCGGCACCCGCCGGGCGGGGCTTGTGCAGCTGATAGTTGCCCGCCGGCAAGGGGGGGATCAGGACGGTCTGCCGCTCCGTCACGGGCAGCCGCAGCGGATTGCCCTCCGGGCGGGAGAGCTCCAGCTCCGTCGCGAAAGCGAAGCCGGGCTCCGACACGTCGAGCGCCGCGGGCTTCTGCGCCACGATCCTGTCGGGGGGGAGCACCCGCAGCCGGCCGGTGAGGTAGTCGACCAGCCGCCACATGAGCGCGGGGAAGACCCGCGTGCGGCCAAGCGTGCCGCGATTCAGCTCGCAGCCGAAGGCGAGCATCATCACCCGCCCGCGGCCGAGCGGCATGTCGACGGCGAGCGGCCTGCCGTCCGGCGCGGCAAGCACGACCGTGGCCGCCTCGTTGACCGCGGAGAGCTCGCGGATCTTCGTGAACTGGATGGCGGAGAGATCACCCTGCAGCGGATCCCGGTAGGGAGCCAGCCAGGGATGGGCCGACCGCGGCGCCGCGAGGGCCAGGGCGGGAGAAAGGTCCTGGTCGTTGCCGAGCTGGGCGGGGGCGAGGCCCGGATTTCGCGGGTCGGCGGAGAAGAAATTTCTGTTGAACTGCAGGGCGCTCGCGCCGCCGGAGCAGACGATGAGGAGCGAACGCCCGTCGCGAACGAACGTGCGCAGATCCTCCGCCGCCTTGCCGGGCAGGCTGGAGACGTCGTAGAGCACGATCAGTTCGAACTTGCTGAGCGTCTGGCTGGCGATCGCGTCGGCCGCGACCACGGTGGTGTCGATGCCGGTGCCGTTCGAGCGGCCCATCTCGCGGCCTGGGTTGAGGACGTACCGCAGGATCGTGCCGCCGTCGACCGTGGGGCCCTCCGGCTCCTCGGCCTCCGTCGCCCCCTGGCCGAGGGTGGCGAGCGCCTGCTCCTGCGTGGCCGCCTGGCTCGCGCCATTGACGACGAGCACGCGGCGGCTCTCCGCGACGTTCAAGGGCACGCTCGTCTGGTCGTCGGCCGCGAGCGAATCGGGCTCCTTGATCCGCACGTCGGCGATGGTCCGCACGGCGCGGTTCACCTGCATCGTGAGATCGACGACCGCTTCGGCTCCGGGCTCGAGCGTGACCTCGGTCACGGCCGGATCGGGCTTGCCGCCGACGACGAGCTGGAGATTCGCCTTCTTATCCTCCCTGCCGTTGTTCTTGACCGTCGCGATCAGGTGCGCATCGTCGCCGACCTTGACGGCGCCTCCCCGGACGTGGGCCGCGGTGACGGCCAGGTTCTCCGCGGCATCCCCCGCCACGTCCACGAAGACCAGCTCCAGCTTGTCGCCCAGGCTCGACCGGGCGCGGAGCAGCTTCTCGAGATCCTTCTTGTTGCGGGTGGTGAACGCCGTCGTGCGGAGGTCGGAGAGCACGACGATCTGCGACTTCACCTCCCGGCGGCCCTGCACGAGGCTCGCCGCGGTGACGATGGCATGGACGAGCCCCTCGCCCGATCCGTCGGACGCGCGAAGCTTGCCCGGCCCCTCGTCGGGAACGCTCGCCAGGGCGGCCTCGTTGCCGGTCTCGAGCGTCGCCAACACCTTCGTCGTCTCGCCGGCGACGACGACGGCCGACCGGCTCGGCGGCCGGATCTCGCCGAGCAGCTGACGGGCCTCGCGGATGGCGAGATCGATGATCGGGATCCGGGCCGATCCTTCCGCATTGAGCACGGTCTGGTTCATGCTCGCCGAGGCGTCGAGCACGACGACCAGATTCCGAGGGGCCGGCGCGGAATCGGCCGGGGAAAAGAGGCGGGCCATCGCCAGCACCAAGAGCGAGAGCACCGCCAGCCGCAACAGAAGCTGCAACGGATCGATCAGCTTCATCGCGAACTGGTTCGTCCGCTGGTCCTTGGTCAACAGCCTCAGCGTAGGGAAGTCGCGGATCGGAAACTTGTGCTTCGCGATGAGATGCAGGGCGATCGGGACGCTCATCCCGAGCAGGCCGGCGAGCATGGCTGGAAAGAGGAACGTCATGGTGGGAGGGCCGTGGGCGGGGGAATCAGCGGGACCGCTGCCGGCGGAAGAGGAGATAGTCGCGGAGCACGGTCTCGAGCGGCTCGGAGGTGTCGATGAACCGGTAGTCGGCGCCCGCCGAGGCGCAGCCCGACTTGATCGCCTCGCGGAAGTTTTCGACGCGGTCGAGATACGTCTTGCGGATTCGCAGCGGATCGGTCATGAGCTGGCCGGTCGTTTCCAGGTCGCGGAAGTTCGTCAGGGACGTGAAGGGAAACGTGACCTCATCGGCGTCGAGCAAGTGGAAGACGACGACCTCGTGACGCCGGGCCACCAGATGGCGGATGCCGGCGATGGCCGACTCGACGGCGCTGTGGCAGTCGCTGATCAGCACGATCACGCCGCGGCGGCTGAGCCGCTGGCCGATCAATTTGAGCGTCGGTCCGAGATCGCTCTCCCCCGTGCAGGAGAGGTTTTCGAGCTTCGACAGGATCGTGAACAGATGCCGCTTGCCCTGCTTGGGAGGCAGAAAATCCCGCATGTCGGTGTCGAACGTGACGAGCCCTGGGGAATCCTGCTGGTGCGTGGCGAGGTGACTCAGGGCCGCGGCGAGATACGAACCGTACTCCAGCTTTGAGAGCCGGTTCTTGTCCTGCGGGACGTAGCCCATGCTGCCACTCGTGTCGAGGAGGCAGACGACGTTCATGTTCGATTCCATCTCGAACCGTTTCACGTAATACCGCTCCGTGCGGGCGAGCATCTTCCAGTCGATCGTTCGCAATTCGTCGCCGCGGGTGTACTCACGGTGGTCGACGAACTCCACGCTGTACCCGTAATCCGGGGAGCGGTGGCGGGAGGCGTACATTCCCTCGACGAGGAGCCGCGCCTTCAGTTCGATCCCCGTGATCGATCGCAGCAGGTTCGCGTCCAGAAATCGAACGGGGGGGGGAGCAGGCATGCGGGGGAACCTGTTGGGGCTCGTAAAAGTCGGGGCTCGTGACAATCCCTGGACTCGCGACAGTCCCTGGTCTGGTAAAAGTTAGCCGCAGTGGCCACGATTCCGCTGCCAGGTGCCGGGCCGGCACGTTTCTCGAGCCCGAATGCCGAAATTCCCTGGGGCTTTCCCGCCGCCAGCCCTTTTTCGCGGAATCCCGGGCCGCCGGGCTAATCTCAGGTGCGGGCCGGCGTTCGCCGCTTAGGGCCCGGCCCCGTCCGCCGCCCCCTGCGTGCCCCGACTGCCATGCCTGCCTCCGACGACTTCGTCGCCCTGCTCACCAAGTCTCAGTGGAAGCTGCACACCTATATCTATTCGCTGGTGTGGAATCCGGCCGACGCCGACGACATCCTCCAGGAGACGAACCTCGTGCTTTTGAAGAAGGCGGCGGAGTTCGACGCCACCCGCGACTTCCTGCCGTGGGCGCTGACGATCGCGAGATTTCAGACGCTCGCAGGCCTCAAGCGACGGCAGCGGCTGCGGTTCGTGTTCGACGATGAGCTCGCAAAGGCTCTCGCCGACGACGCCGCCCGGGAAGATCCGGTCTTCGAAGCCCGCCGTCTGGCTCTGGCTACCTGCCTGCAGAAGCTTCCACCCGACCACCGCGACCTGCTGATCCGCCGCTACGAGCCGAAGGTGGTGGTGGGTGAGATGGCCGCCACACTCGGCCTGAGCCTGAAGGCGGTCTCCGATCGCCTCCGCCGCATCCGGGGAAAATTGCTCGACTGCATCACCCGCACGCTCGCGGAGGAGTCTCTGCCATGACCTCCCGACCGGCTTCCGATGCGGGCAGTTTTGGGCCGCAGGAGCGGACCGAACTTCTCGCGCTGCTCAACACGCTCGCCGACGGCACCCTGTCCGAGGCCGAGAAGCGGCGGCTGAGCGAGCTCCTTGAACGCGGCGAGCCCGCCCGGCGAATGTTTCGTGAGTTTGCGGCGCTGCATGCCGGTCTCCACTGGGACTACGCGATGCTGTTGGCGCCCGGGCGGCAGCCGCGCAGTGAACCGGACGACAACGACAACGACAACGGGGGCGGCCGGTGGCCCCGCATCCGCCGCGCGGCGGTGCTGCTCGCGGCGGCCGTCGTGGCGGGAGCCGCGACCGTGGCCACCTGGCTGTTGGTCGTGGCACCGCCGGGTCCCGTTCGGCCGATGCCGGGCGACCGTCCCCTCGCCCACGTCACGCAGGCGCGGTTCCTGCTGCCTGTGGAGGGCGAGCGTCCACTCTTGATCGGGCAAGCTCTCGAGGCGGGCCACATCGCGATCGGCGGCGGCGCGGTGGAGCTGACCTTGCGCAACGGCGTCGTCATCGTGTTCGAGGGGCCGGGCGAACTCGATCTCGCCGACGACCTGCGGGCGACCCTCTACGACGGTAACGTCGTCGTGCGGATGCCGACGGGCATGAACGGCTTCGTCGTGCGGACGCCCACGACAGACGTGCTCGATCTGGGCACCGAGTTCGCGGTCGGCATCGGGGCCGACAACACCACCGACGTGCAGGTCTATGACGGTGCCGTGGTCACCTCGGCCAGTCGGCGGCAGGGGGCCATGCGGCCACCGAAGCGGCTCGAGGCCGGTGAGGCGGCGCGGTTCCTGAGCGAGCCGCAGGTCGCGGCAGTGCCGATGGCATTCCGGCCCGAACGTTTCATCCGCACACTGCCGGCCGACGTCGGCATCCCCATCGGCGGAAATGGCACGCCGACCGACGCTGTCATGCGGCACTACGGCCCGGCGCGGCAGGCCGCCATCGCTGTGCACCGTGCGCCGGCCGGCATGGTGATCGATGGCCGGCTCGACGAGTGGGCCGATGGGCCCGGCTTCAAGGGCACCCGTGACGGCACGGAGTCTTGCGCGGAGTGGGCCGACGGGCGAATGATGTACGACGAGCAGCAGCTCTACATTGCGGCGCATGTCGGTGATCCCCTGCCGCTGCGGAGCGTCATCGATCCGGCAATCGATGCATTCTGGGGCTGGCGGGGCGGTGCCGTTCAGGTGAGACTTTCGACCGACAGGCGAATGGGCTGGCCGGCCCGTGGCAACGGGCCGAGCTACTACGCGCAGCGTCGGCTCGAGCCGACTGCCGAACAGGAGACGTTGGCGGGGAACCCGCGGCTGACGCACCTCACCATGTGGTTTCACGCTCCCACCAAGACTCCCTGCCTGCAGATCGCCAACAGCATGCTGCTGGTGAACGCGACGACGAACCCTGCCGGCTTCGAGGCCGCTTTCATCCCCGATGCCGACGGCAAGGGCTACACGATGGAATACGCCATTCCTTGGTCGCTGCTCGGCTGCGCCGACGACCCGCCGCAGTCTGGTGACGTGCTCGCCGCGGTCTGGCAGGTGCTCTGGGCCGACGCGGCCGGACGTATGCGACGGGAACAGATGGTGGAAATCCGCAATCCCGACGAGCCGCTGTCGATCAACGTCTGGGAACGGGCCGCCACCTGGGGCCGCGCGGAGTATCGCTGAACGCTTCGAGAACCGAGCCGAGGAGCCTTTCATGATGAACGCAAAGCGTCTGGTCTTTTCCCTGCTCGCCTGCGCCGCCATGGTTCCGGCGGCACTGGCGGCACCGGCCCCGTCCACGGGGCCGGACCTCACGG
>JBIIMX010000190.1:0-6344 GCA_044337765.1 Pirellulales bacterium
GCAACTCGACGGCCTGCTCCGTGACCTGCGGCCGCAATACAAGCGGGTCGTGGTGGCCATCGAGGGTGTCTACAGCATGGACGGGGACTACCCCGACCTGCCGAAGTTCATCGAGGTGAAGAAGCGACACGACGCGCTGCTCTATGTGGACGAGGCCCACTCGCTGGGCACGATGGGTCCGGAGGGCCGCGGCATCTGCGACTTCTTCGACGTCGATCCTGCGGACGGCGATCTCTGGATGGGTACGATCAGCAAAGCGCTCGGGGCCGGCGGCGGCTATCTTGCCGGCGGTGAGCGGCTGATTCGCTATCTCGGCTATACGACCCCGGCATTCGTTTTTTCGACCGCCTGTTCGCCGCCGAACGCCGCGGCGGCCCTCGAGGGGCTGCGGGTGATCCGTCGGGAGCCTTGGCGGGTGACCCGCCTTCGGGAACGGTCGGAGCTGTTCCTGAAGCTTGCCGCCGATTGCGATCTCGACACCGGTTCGAGCAGCGATACACCCGTGATTCCGGTCATCGTCGGAAGTTCGTCCCGGGCGATCCTCGTCTCGCAGATGCTCTTGGCGCGGGGCATCAACGCCCGGCCGATTCTCTACCCCGCCGTCCGTGAATCCGCGGCCCGCGTGCGGTTTTTCATCACGACCGAACACAGCGAAGAGCAGATCGTGCAGGCGGTCGAAGCCGTTGCCGACGTGATGGCGGCGACGAAGGGCTAGGCCCACCAGTTTTGTGGCGGCAGGATTGCAGCTGGTTTACGGCAAGTTGAAAACTCGCCGCCACGGGGGCCTGGCCACGGTGTCATGGGCCACGGGGGCCTTGCGAGCCATCGACTCTCGTGGCGGCAAGATTCCATCGTGCTCAGGCACGTTGAAAACGTCTCCGCCGTTGGCGGCTTTGCCTGAGGCTTGGAGGTCTATGTGGGCTTCGGGCTGACGGGCCATGTGAGCGGCTCGCTGCCGAAGATGCCGTCGCGACGGGCCGCGGGTCGACGTCGTACGAAAGCATCGGTGACGACCAGGAGCGCCGGCAGAAAGACGAGCTCTGCGACAGTGGCCGCGGCCACTGCGGCGCAGGCGAGCACGCCGAAGCCCGCGAGTGCCGGTACGGAGCTCACCGTGACTGCCGCAAATCCGATCGCCAGCACGAGGCCGCCGAGAACGACAGCGTTGCCTGTCTCCGCCACGGCACGACGGACGGCGCTTCCGATCGACAGCCCCTCTCGTCGCTGGCGCCGGAGCGCCGAGAGCACGTGCACCGTGTCGTCCACGGCAAGCCCCAGGCAGACGTTGAACACGATCACCGTGGCAGGGTCGAGTGATTTGCCGAGCGCCACGAGCAACGCTCCGATCACCGCGAGTGGAAAGACGTTGGGGATCAGGCTCACGATGCCCGCCAGCGGCGAGCGGAATGCGATCGCGAGAATGCTTCCGATGACGGCCACTTCGACCAGCAGGCTGGAGCCCAGATCGCGGACCAGTTGTCGGATGTTGCGAGCCGAGACGACCGACATACCGGCGAGGTCGAATTTCCACCCGGGCAGATCGGTGGCGATCGCGGCCAGCCCTGCGTCGATCCGGTCGTAGACACCCTCCAGCTTCCGGGAGCCCAGATCGCGCACGCGGGCCCTCACGATCGCCATCCGCGCATCCTCGTCGACAAGATCGCGAAACTCAGCCGCGTCGAGCCTCTGTCGGGCTCGCTCCGGCAACGAGTCAACGACAGTGGCCAGCGAGATCGCCCGCGTGATCCCTCCGGATTGTTCGAGTACTTCATGCACCTTGCCCAACGCGTTCAGCACAGAGGCATCCAGCCAGTGGAGTCCCTCGGGCCAGCAGACCACCACGTCGACGCCCATCGCACCGCCAAACTCCGCGTCGACGCTGGCCAGCGTCCGGGAGGCCGCAGCCCCCCGCGGCAGGCTGTCGACCACGCGGTTGTCGGCGTCCAAGCGGAGGGAAAACAGTCCCAGCAAGAGCGTCGCGGCGCAGCCTATCGCCGCGATCGGCCAGGCGTGCCGGACTGAGAATGCCGTGAGGCCGCTCGCCAGGCGGGTGACGTGCCGGGACGATCGTCCCAGCCGCAGACCGCTGAAGGCCGGCGTGGAGGCGAGCAGGGGCGTGAGCAGGGTGACTGCCAGGAAGCTTGCCACGGCACCCGCTGCCGCAGCCAGACCGAAGTTTCGCACCGCATCGATGCGTGCCGCGGCCAGCGAGGCGAAACCGATCGCCGTCACGAGGCTCGTCAGTCCGCAGGCCGCACCCACCCGCCGGATGGCACCGCTCGAAGCCGCCGCGCCGTCGACACCGCGGCGGGCACTGCGCCGCATGTCTTCGATGAAGTGAATCGAGTCGCACGTGCCCACCACGAGAGCCAACGACGGTACGACGCTCGTGAGCAGGTTCACCGGCGCGCCGCACAGGCCGAGCATGCCCATCGCCCAGACCGCACCCACGAACGGCGGCAGGCAGGCGACGATCGTCGATCGCGGGCTTCGTGCCACGGCCGCCGACAGCACGACGGCCAGGCTGAGGCCGAGCGAGTTGAAGAACAGCATGTCGTTTCGCAGCGCCTGGGACGCCTGCTCGCGCAGGGCCGGCAGACCGGTCAGTTCCAGCTTCAGCACGCCTGAGCCGTCGTCTCCCTGCTCTTCTGCAAGCAGCTTCTCGATGCTGGCCACGACCTGGCCCTGTCGGGGCGGCTTGTCAGCATCGACCGCAAGGCGGGCGATGAGCAGGGCTGAGGCGGCGTCGGCGGAGAGCAGGTGGCCGGCGATCAACGGGTGGCCGACGGCGCGGTCTCGGGCAGCCTCGCGATCCTCCGCCGCAAGTTGCCCTTCGACGTGTGGGATCACCGGCAGCACAGCCCCGACAACGCCCTGGCGTCGGATATCGAACATCGACCGGACCCGCTCCACGCCGTCGATCGCTGCAAGCTTGTCGGCGAGCGACCGGAGGGCCGCGAGCGGGCGGCTGTCGAACAGGTCGCCGGAAGGGGCCGTGGCCCGGATGATGCAATCCCGGTCGGGAGCGCCAAACCTGGCAGAAACCTCATCGACCAACCGGAAGTCTGCGTCGGCGTCGCGCAGCAACGATCGCAGGTCGTCGTCGATCTTGAGCCGCGTCAGCCCAAATGCTGCCAGCAGCGTCAGGAGCCCGACGGCGACGGCGGCGAAGAATCTCCAGCGGGATGGGGCAGGAGATGCAGTTCCTCCGGATCGACGATCCAGCCCCGGCAGCCTGGCACCCCGCAACGGCACTGAATCGCCGCGTCCGCGGGCCAGCAATAGTCGATCAGCAGTTCGTCGCCCGCGTTGATCGAACGAATCGTTTGCAGCCACAGCCGGTCTTCCTGAAGGCTCCCATCCTCGTCAAACCAATAGAAAAGCTCGCAGTTGGGATCGCAACTGTGGTTGAGAAATCGTAGCGGAGCGGCCGGTTCCAGCACCATTCCGCTCGGCAATTCCATGCAATAGCTCGGATCCTCGGGCTCCACAGGGAAAATCTGGCCATGAATCTCGCCAAGAACCATGCCCGACTTGAGCTTCCGTCGGGCAAAGACACCACGACCGACGTGCGTTTCGTTGACCTCCACGAGTTGAGCAAGGCGGTCGCCCCCTGCCGAACGGGATTTTTTGGGCGGGCGGGTCTGCGATGCCGCAGGCGGGGGGGGCAGAAGATGTGTATCCTGTGGAAGTGTCATGGCCTTGGACGTCAGGGTTCTTGTTGGGGCCTGTGATGGTGCGGCGCGGTCGGTGGAGCTGACTCAGAGTGCTCTCTTCAGGATTCAAAACTCTAGCCGCGATGAACAGAGTCCGTCAACGGTCGGTTCGTGTGGAGGCTTCGCAGAAAGGTGGCCTGGGGCGATCACGCGCGGCTCTGAATGCTTCCGCGGCGGTGCTCTCGCGAGGCGCGCCTCTCTGCGCACCTCTCTTGGTCACTGTCGTGTCTCTGATCACGATGACGATGATTCCGCCCGCGATGGGCGACGAGCCGCAGCCACCGCGGCCGCCATGCCCGTTGCGTGTCGCCTGCTTCAATGTCGAGAATCTGGCGGCTCCCGGCGAGCGGACCACGCTCACCCGCTTTCGGTTCGAGCCGGCCCGCCGCCGCCACCTGGAGCACATTGCTTCCGTCATTGAAACCCTCGCCCCTGACGTGGTCGTGATGCCGGAGGTGGTGTCACGCAAGGGCGTCGATGCGGTCGTGAACCTGCTCCACGCCAAGGGGCTCGAGGACTACCGCGGGTATCACGTCGATGGACGGGATACGTTCTCCGGGTTCGACGTGGCGATCGTTTCCCGAATCGTGCCGGACGAAGTGGATGGCCGACCGGTCCACATCTTCGTGCCGGCCAGCACGAAGCGTGCGGCGAAGCGGCCACGGAATGGCGACGCCACCCCCGAAGAGCCGGCGGCCGAGGTTCGTGAGCCTGCGGCCGAGGGCGGCGACGGATGGATGCGCCGCAGCTTCAGCCACGTGGATGACCGCGGCGTCACCCGGCACGAAGAGGCGGTGCTGCAGAGGCACGCCGTGGTTTTCGTCACGGTATGCGGCCGGAAGATCGCCCTGCTGGGGCTGCACCTGAAAAGTAATCCGTCCGACGTGGGCAGCAATGCGCAACGCATGGCTGAGACGTCGATCGCCCGCGAGATCGTCCGTCGGGAGATCGTTGCCCGCGGCTACACGCCGATTGTCCTGGGTGACATCAACGACTACGACCCTGACGTGCCGATGGCCGACTCCAACCGCCGCACGCGGACGACCGTGCTGCACGATCTCAAGGATTACGACGACGCCACGGCGGGTGATGAACTCGTCAATGCGGCACGGTTTATTCCGCGGGTAGCCGACCGCTACACCTCGCACTGGGACTTCAACGAGAACGGCACGGCCGACACCGACGACGTATTCTCGATGATCGACCATGTGCTCGTGCACCGCGACCTCGTGCCGGCGATCACGCGGGTCCACATCTGTCACGCCATCGATCTCGACATCTCAGACCATTTTCCGGTCGTCGTCGATTTTGATTTCCGGAAGCTGCCCTGAGCTTGGACCGATTTGGTTTGGACCGATTTGTTGCCGCAGCGCGGGTCGGGGATGGGCCCGTCTGGTGTTTGGCCCGTCGCTGACGCTTCGGGCTTTTCTTTGGATGGGTGGGGCGTGTCTGCCCATCGAAGCCCCTGGCGTAAGCCTGGGGACCGAAACCCACTCCGGGCTATGCCTGCAATTCCGACCGCACCTGCTCGAGCAGTTTTTTGGTCGCCAGGATTCCCTCAGCCTCCGGCAGGGCGGTGCCTTCATATTCGATGCCCACCCAACCTCGGTAGCCAGCGGCGACGACCATCCGCATCATCCGGCGGTAATCGGTCCGTACCTCGTTGCCATCTGCGTCGAACTCGTGGCTCTTGGCACTGACGCCCTTCGCGAAGGGGAGCAGTTCCTCCACGCCGCGGTAGCGGTCGTAGTCGTGGAAGTTTCCAAAGTCGGGCAGCGTGCCGCAGTTCGGCTTCTTCACGAGCTTTATGACCCCGGCCAGCCACTCTCCATTGCTGGAGAGCCCGCCGTGGTTTTCCACGATGACAGCCATGTCCATCTGCGCGGCGTAATCGGACAGCCGCGACAGCCCGTCTGCCGCGAGCTTCTGCTGCTCCTCCGCCGAGCCCTTGCTTGCCGCGTTCACCCGTATTGCATGGCAGCCGAGTCGCTTGGCCGCCTCCACCCACGGGAAATGGTTTTCGATCGACTGGGTGCGGGCTGCGGTCTCTGGGTCGCCCAGGTTGCCGAGGCCGTCGCACATGATCAGAACGTTCGTCACACCCTCGTCGGCCGCCCGCTTGGCGAGGTCTGCCAGGTAGGCCGCATCCTTGGCCTTGTCCTTGAAGAACCTGTTCACATACTCGACGGCGGCGATGCCGAACTGCTGCTTCGCGACGCGGGGAAAGTCGAGGTTGTCGAGCTTGCCGGCGAAAAGTGTGCGATGCAGCGACCACTGCGCCAGCGAGATATCGAACAGGGGCGTCGGGGCGGGGCGATCGACTGCCCACGCGGGTGACGCCACGACCGCCGCCGCTGCAGTCAGGAAAGTCCGGCGGTCAATCGAAGGAAGCGATGGAGAACGCTGCATAAATCACCTGTTTCACGGATCCTACCAGACGCCGCCACCCAGGCACCATCTCAGGCCCACGTGCGCGACATGCCCATTCCGGGTTGTTCAATTAGCTTCTCGCACGGAAGCCTCGTCCTGAAGATACTCCCGCGGGCGATAGGTCCACAGCAGAGGCAGCAGGAATACGGTGGCCACCGCCATGCACCCGCAGAAAAACCAGTAGTAGGCCGCCCCGGC
>JBIIMX010000191.1:0-6342 GCA_044337765.1 Pirellulales bacterium
ATCGGCCAGCGGCGATCCGGAGAGCCCTCGCCAGATCAGACAGGCCGCCAGCACAAGGATTGCGCCGCCAATCTCGCGAACCGCACCGGGCCGTCGGTCACGCCATGCCACGAGTCGCCCGCCGAGCCCCTGCAAGAATCGTTCCATCGCGCCGCCCTCCTTGGCACCTTCTGTCAATCCTCGGAAAATAGGCATCCTTGCCAACCGGATCAAGGTGAGCGTTGCACGAGCCACACCGTGCCCGTACCCTGCCCCAGGTCTTCCAGCACTTTCGGCGGCGACGGCGTATGAATTCCTCTCAGCCCAACCCAGCTCACGGCGATTCGCCAGCCACCCCACACCACCCAAGGTGCCTGACAGTCTTGGGGCTCCTGCCTCCGGTCACTGCCGAGGACGTCAAGCAGGCGTACCTGGCCAAGGCGAAGTCCATGCACCCGGATCGCGGGGGCGACCCGGCGGAATTCGTGCTGCTGCAGAAGGCCTTCGATGAGGCGAACGAGTTCGTCCAGTTCAAAGCGGGCAAACTCGAATGGCTGGCATCGAAGATCGATGCCTACGCCCAGCCGCAGGATGTCGTCAGCGAGACGATCGATCGCGGCGGCGAGGTGGAAATGGAGGAGACCGATTGGCTCCGGAAGTCGTTCGGCGAGGACTTTGGCCACGTGGCCGACAAATTGATCTCGGTGCGTCTCCGCGGCGCCCGCGCCGACGACGTGTTTGCGATCCTGCTGGGATTCAGAGCAGATTCGCTGAAGGACATGACGGTGCTCGACCTCGCTGGCGGCAGCCTCACCGACGAGGGGCTCTTGCAACTCAAGGGGCTGAAGAACCTGAGATCTCTCGACCTGCGGGGCACGGCGGTCGGCAAACTGGCCGCCGAGGTGCCGTCGTGGTTCCCACAGCTGGAGTTCCTGGGCCTGCCGGCTGGCTCAGTCGGCCTCTTTTCGCGGATGTCGATGCCCCGCCGGGTGAAATTGGCGATCGGCCCCGCGGCAGACTAACGTCTTTAGGAGCATCGCTCGCATGACACGTCTTCACTCGATCATGTCGCTCACCGGCACCGGATCGGCCGTCTGTCTGGCAGGGTTTGCCTTCTGTTTGTCGAACTCATCCCGCGCCGAGGAGTCGCCCGTGCACGCCGCCGCCGCCCAAGACACAGCCACCACCAATGCCGATACCGCGGCGTGTTATGAATCGCGATCCGTTCGCGTGATCCAGGAAGGTGCGCAGGTCGAGTTCCACTATCGTCTGCTTCGGCCCGAGGCCGTCGGCGGCAACGGCCGGGCTGACGGTCTGTACCCCCTGGTGCTCTTTTTGCATGGAGCGGGCGAACGCGGCAGCGACAACGCGAAGCAACTCAAATATCTGCCCACCTGGCTGGCCGATCCGGCCCTGAGACGGCGGCACCCCTGCTACGTGCTCGCACCGCAATGCCGCATGGATGAACGCTGGGTGGATGTGTCGTGGGCCGACGCGAAGAGCACGCCCCAGCCCGCCGCGCCCACCGTCGATTTGGCGGCGGCGACCCAGGCACTGGAAGAGACGATTGCCCGCGAGCACGTCGATCCCGCCCGGATCTATCTCACCGGCCTCTCGATGGGCGGCTATGGCACGTGGGATCTGGCGGCACGGATGCCCGACCGTTTCGCCGCCATCCTGCCGGTCTGCGGCGGTGGCGACGAACGCGTTGCCGCCCGCATCGCGTCCCTGCCGATCTGGTGTTTCCATGGCGACGCCGACACCGCCGTGCCGGCCGATCGGTCCCGCACGATGATCGCCGCCGTCAAAGCAGCCGGAGGCCGTCCCATCTACTCGGAACTACCGGGCGTCGCGCATGATTCGTGGACGCCCGCCTACCGCGACGGATTCGTGCTCGACTGGCTCTTCAGTCAGCGAAAATAGGGACGGGAGCGATTTTTCGGTCTGCCGAGGTGATACGTTTCTGCGCCGAGGAGAGGCACGGTAGCTTCAAAAAAATCGCTCCCGTCCCTATTTTACTCCGGGAAAAGGCGGGTTGAGAGGTAACGCTCGCCGAGATCGGGCAGCACGACCACGATCATCTTGCCAGCGTTCTCCGGCCGTCGCGCCACCTGCAGCGCACCCCAGGCAGCGGCACCGCAGCTGATGCCGCACATGAGTCCTTCCCTCTTTGCCATCTGACGCGCCGTTTCCATTGCATCTTCGTCGTCGACCTTGACCACCTCATCGATGATGTTGAGGTTGAGGATGTCGGGAATGAAGCCCGCGCCGATGCCTTGGATCGTGTGGCGACCCGGCTTGATCGGCTCGCCGGCCAGTTTCTGCGAGATCACGGGGCTGTTGGCCGGCTCGACGGCCACGACCTTGAGTCCTGGCTTCTTGGCCTTGAGCGCCTCGCCACAGCCGGTGATCGTGCCGCCGGTCCCGACGCCGCAGACCAGGATGTCGATCTGGCCATCGGTGTCGGCCCAGATCTCCTCGGCCGTCGTCCGGCGATGAATATCGGGATTGGCGGGATTCTTGAACTGCTGAGGCATGAAGAACTGAGTGCTCGAACGGCTGATCTCATCGGCATGGCGGACAGCGCCGGGCATACCCTCCGCGGCGGGCGTGAGCACGAGTTCGGCCCCGAGTGCCTTGAGCATTCGCCGCCGCTCGAGGCTCATGCTCTCTGGCATGGTCACCCGGAGCTTGTAGCCGCGGGCAGCGCACACGTAGGCGAGGCCGATGCCCGTGTTGCCACTGGTGGGCTCGATGATGACCGTGTCCGGACCGATCAACCCGTCGCGTTCGGCGGCATCGACCATGGCGCCGGCGATGCGATCCTTCACGCTCCAGAGCGGATTCATGTTTTCAATCTTGCCGATGACCGTCGCCACACAGCCCTCGGTGACCCGCCGCAGCCGAACGAGCGGCGTTCTGCCGATGCACTGCGTGATGTCGTCGCGAATCCCTGCCGGCAGCGTGGGCGTGATCATGAATACACCTGTTGGAAAGGAGCCTGTTGGAACGAGCCTGGGGGAATCATCACCATGTTTACAATCGGACTCAACGTAACAGAACTTTACTTTAGGGCAGTCGCTTCACGCGGAGGTTTTTGTAGTGCACTTCGCTGCCTGGGTCGTGGGCCTGCAGTGCGAAGGTGCCGCTCGAGAGTTTCCGCGTGCCCGCCACCCCCTCCGGCTCGACGAATTCGAAGAGCACTTTCCCGTTCACGAGCACGGTCACGGCCTTGCCCTTGACCATGACCTCCTCGGTGAACCACTCGTTGTCAGGTACCGGCGGGACGAAGTTTTTCACGACGTTGTAGATGCTGCCGGTCCGCACCGGATCCCCCTGGGAATTGTTGACCTGCATCTCGTAGCCCTGCGCTGGCCAGCCTTCCGGCTGGAACTTCGTGTGGAAGAAGATGCCGGAGTTGGCATTGGGCTTGGTCAGCACATCTGCCTTGAAATGGAAGTCCTTGAACTCGGCCGGCTTTGCGGCGTCGGCCCCCACGTAGAACAGATGGCTCCGCGGGCCACGGCAGATGATCTCTCCGTTGACCACCTGCCAACTGCCAGGATTTTCATTCACTTTCCAACCTGCGAGACTCTTCCCGTCGAACAGGGGCTCGAATCCCGGCTCCTCGGCGACGGCTGGGGACACCGCAAAGGCCAGCAGGGCTATCATGCCCGTGACCGACAGCCCGCATCCGCGGATTCGAACCATGCCCCCGAGCCTTGCGTATGCCATGAACAAACTCCTCGCTCCAGGATTGTGAAGGACGCCGCGATTACCACGCTCGCCGCAGAACCCACGAATCATACGGCCGCCACAGCAAAGCCGCCAAGCGACGGGCCGGCGGCTCAACTCCCGACCGCTGTCCAAAACTCGCTCGATCGGGCGGGTCTCAACCATCGGCCGATCCTCCTTGCGGTTGACACCGACGTGGGACTGGACGGCAGCGTGGCCCGGGAGTGGCTGGTCGTTACGGCCGACCACCTCTCGGTAGTTCCGGCCCCCCCCTCCGGCGACGCCACGGCCAAGGGAACCGCAAGCATCGCCCTGCGAAGCGTGCCCTGGGAGGGAATCGACCAGGTGCGAACCAGCGCCGGGGTGGGGGGCGGCACGCTGCAGGTTCGCGAGGGGGGCGACTGGGTCGATCTGGTGCGGTACTCCAACGCCATGGCGACACGGTTTCACAAAGTGTCGCGAGCGTTGGAGCAGGCCCGCGACGCGGCCCCCGCCGATGGCAGGCCGCTGGAGATGCCGCCAGGCTGGAGCGACGGCGACACCCGTTCGGGCCCGCTCGATCCGCCGCGGTGCCCGTCGTGCAGGCTCCGGCTCGCTTCCCGTGACGACACCTGCCCCCGGTGCATGCAGAAAGGGCAGATCCTGCGGCGTGTGTGCGAGCTTCTTCGTCCCTACTCCCGCGGCGCGATGCTTCTTTGCCTGCTGACCTTTCTGGGAGTGGTGGCTGAACTCGCCCCGCCCAAACTGCAGCAGTACATGGTCGACAACATTCTGTCGGGCCGGACCGACGCGACAGCGACCACGCCGCCAGATTTCAAGACGGCGCTGCTGGTCGTGGTCCTGGCACTGGCGCTCTCCCGCGTGCTGCTCTCGGTCGTCGGCGTCCTCAAAGGACGTCTCGCCACCGACATCGGCACCGGCATCACCGCGACCCTTCGCGACGAGATGGTTACCAAGCTGCAGAACCTTTCGATCGCCTACTACGACCGTCACCAGGTCAGCTCGATGATCAGCCGCGTGGCCCATGACAGCGAGGCGCTGCACGGCCTGATGCACCAGATCACGGGGGGATTCCTGCTGCAGATCGTGCAACTGGTGGGCGTGGGGGCGATGCTCGTCTGGATCAACCCGAAGCTAGCGCTCTTCACGCTCATTCCGGTACCGATGGTGATCCTCGGTTCGTGGATCTTCTGGCGGCACGTCTACCCGCGGCATTACCGTTTGTGGGATGCCTCCAGCAAACAGATGGCGACGCTCTCCGGCATGCTTTCGGGCATCCGCGTGGTCAAGGCCTTCTCGCAGGAATCACGGGAGCGCGACCGCTTCCATTCCGCAAGCGACCATCTCCGCCAGTGGCGGCAATGGGTCGAACACACCAACACCACCTATGCCGCCTCGATGCAGATCGTCTTCGGCCTCGGCGGGCTGATCGTCTGGTATGTCGGTGGACGAGACGTGATCGGCCAACAGATGACGCTGGGGCAACTGATCGCATTTCTGGCCTACCTCGCGATGTTCTACGCGCCCCTTGGAGCGCTCTCGAACTTCACGACGTGGTTGACGAGCTTTCTCTCCGGCAGCCAGCGGGTGCTGGAACTGCTCGATACGCCGGCACTCATCACGGAGCCAAAGGACCCGGTGGCCTGGGAGAACGTCCGCGGGGCGATCCGCTTTCACGACGTGACGTTCGGCTACGACCGCAACCAGCCTGTGCTCCGCGACGTGTCGTTCGACGTGCATCCGGGGGAGATGGTGGGGATCGTGGGGCGAAGCGGCTCGGGGAAAACCACGCTCGTCAGCCTGTTGTCGCGATTCCACGACGTGCAGGAGGGGAGCATCTCGGTCGACGGCATCGACATCCGCGACCTGTCGATGAACGACCTCCGCGAGAAGCTGGGGGTCGTCTTCCAGGAATCGTTTCTCTTCCGGGGCACGATCTGGAAAAATCTCTCCTACGGCCGGCCACGGGCGACGATCGAGCAGGGCCTTGCGGCGGCGAAGGCGGCCGGCGCCCACGACTTTTTGTGCCGCCAGCCGCTGGCCTACGAGACACTGTTGGGCGAGCACGGTGCCGGCCTGTCCGGCGGCGAGAAACAGCGGCTCTCGATCGCGCGAACGCTGCTCTACGATCCCAGGGTGCTCGTACTCGACGAGGCTACGAGCAACATCGACGCCGAAGCGGAAAAGAGCATCCAGGAGGCGTTGGCAGTCCTCGTTCGCGGACGGACGACGATCGCGATCGCCCACAGGCTCTCCACGCTCCGCAATGCCGACCGCATCCTCGCCTTCGATCGCGGCCGGCTCGTCGAACAGGGCACCCATGCCGAGTTGCTGGCCGCCGACGGCATTTATGCCCGACTCGTGAAGATTCAGACCCAGGTCTCGAAGCAACCGACGGTCGACGCCATGCTGGTGGAAGACACGCCTCGGACCGAACAGCCGGAACTTGCCGTGGACCCCGGCTCCACTGCATCGCAATCCGCACAACAGCCCCCAGCAGCGTCTTGCATCCAGTGGCTCGACCCGCGGGAGCACCGCTTCGCGATCGGCCAGCATGATCGGATCGAACTCTGGCAGCACGATACCCGAGTCGCCGCCGGAGTTTTCGTGGTCCGAACATTCCCCGCG
>JBIIMX010000436.1:0-3322 GCA_044337765.1 Pirellulales bacterium
TTCCGGCTGTCTCGCGGTGAGTGACGCCTGTGGAAACCTTGGGGCCCGAAGAAAAAACTATCTCCGGCCGTAGCCTGCCCATGCGAGATCCCGTCACGAGCGTCATCATTCCATCGCGGAATCGCCCTGGTCAGATAGCGTGCTGCCTCGATGCTCTCGCCGCCCAGATTGTGGAGCCGGGGTCGTTCGAGGTGATCGTCGTCGACGACGGCAGCGAGCCGCGACTCGAGCTCGACCCCACCCGCTGGGCCGACGCGTTCCCGCTCACCGTCATCCACCAGCACAACACTGGGCCGGCGGGAGCCCGCAACCGTGGTGTCGACGCGGCGAAGGGTGAATTTCTCGCCTTCACAGACGACGACTGCCTACCTTCGCCGACATGGCTCGCCGAACTCGTTACCGCGCTTCGCGATCAGCCAGACGCCATGGTCGGCGGCTCGACCCTCAACGGGTTGGTCGACAATGCTTTTTCTGAGACCAGCCAGCTGATCATCGAGATGGTCTACGTTCACTTCAACCGTGACCCCGCCAATGCCTACTTCTTTGCGAGCAACAACATCGCGTGCTGTCGCGATCGCTATTTGGCCAGCGGAGGGTTCGACACCGGCTTTCCCGGGGCGGCCGCCGAAGATCGCGAGATCTGCGACCGCTGGCGGATGCAGGGGCGGCCGCTCGTCTGGCAGAAATCGGCCGTGATCGAGCACCGCCATCGCCAGACCCTGCTGTCTTTTTCACGACTCCACTTCCGCTACGGCCAGGGAGCGTTCATCTATCAGCAGATGAGGAGGCTGCGCGGCTCGGGCACGATGGCCGACGACCTTGGCTTCCACCGCAGCCTGCCGTCGCTGGCGGCGAAGTCACTTGCGCGGCATCCACCGCTGTGGCGGCTTGCCATCGGCACGAACCTGCTGCTCTGGCAGCTTGTGAACGCCTGCGGCTTCATGTACGAGTGGGCGTTCGGCCCGACGCCTCGTGAGAACGCCGGTAAGAAAAGTGAGAACCGCGCAGGCTAGCCAGCTTTTCGATCCTGGGCATGGCTCCGACGTTTGTCGCCTTATTGTGTGTCGGCCCGCCGCAGCAGGCTCCGGCAGCGCGGTCGACGATGCCGGGCCAAGCTGATTGTGCTACGCTTCGGCCACACAAGAGCGTTTCCCACTTTTTCGCCTCACCGATACCGTCAGACCTCACGAGGAGCCACCGTGCATATCGCAATCATTGTTGGCAGCCACCGCAAAGACAGCCAGTCCAGCCGGGTTGGTGCGTACATCGCGAGGGATCTCTCCCGAATCGATCCATCGGTCACCGTTGACACACTCGATCTGTCGGGCAATCCGCTGCCGCTTTGGGACGAAAGCGTCTGGCAGGGCGACAGCCAGCTTGCGTCTCTCTGGAAGCCCTTTCGAGACAGGATTCGGAAAGCCGATGGGCTTGTGATCATCTCACCGGAATGGGCCGGCATGGTTCCGCCGGGCCTCAAGAACCTGCTCCTGTTTGCCGGTCCGAAGGAGGTCGGCCACAAGCCAGCTCTGATCGTGGCGGTGTCGGCCTCCAGGGGTGGGAGCTATCCGGTCAACGAACTCCGAACCAGTGGCTACAAAAACAACCGACTGGTCTACATTCCCGAGCATCTGTTGATTCAAGATGTGGCCGATGTGCTGACGGGTGAGACGCCCACAAGCGATCGGGATGCTTGGATCCGCCGCCGCATCGAGTTCGCGGATCGGCTCTTGCTCGAATACACCAGGGCGCTCGGCCCGATTCGCTCGAGCGGCCTGACCGAGCACGCCGACTTTCCCTACGGCATGTGAGATCATGCCGGGGATCGCGCGAGCAGATCATACCGTCGACGAGTCGCCGCCCCGAACCACTGCCAACGGGCTTTTGATGAGCGTTGTTCGTGGCGGTGTTGAAGGCGGCAGCGTTCAACTCGGCACGCAAACGTGGAGGAGCGTCGGGCCTTACCGCCAACGTGGCCGGCCCAACACAGCGTACAGCGAGTCGCTCAGCGGAGACCGATCGAGGAGCCCCATCCGCACCACCTCGAGGCCGGCGGCCTGCGCCATCGATGTCAGCGTGCGGGCGGTAAAATAGTTGACGTGATCGGGCCAGCGGAATCCGCACCACTTCCGTCCTCGCAGCAAACGGCCGAGGCAGTTGTAATTCGGCACCTTGACGACGATGCGGCCTGTTCTCGCAAGCTGATCGCGGCAGCGACGCAGCAGTGTCAGCGGCTCGATTTCGTGCTCCAGGATGCACGAGAGCACGATCAGATGAACGCTCATCGGCTCCAACATGGCCAGCCCGTCGATTCCCGTCGAGTGAATGCAGCGGCCCCGCCGGCCCGCCAGCGTTCGGCTGGCGACGGCGGCCAAGTGGGTCGAGATCTCGATGCCGATCGGCTCGATCCTGTCGGCCACAGCGGCGGGAAGACCCGCGACCACACGCTCGATCAGCGTCCCCTCCGCGCAGCCCACATCCACCAGCCGGATCGGCCCGGCCGCAAACGTTCGGGCGATGCTCCGACCGAGCGAGGCGACCTTGTCCCGCTTGAGCACGCGTCGGCGGAAGCTCTTCATTGCCTCGCTCAGCGCATGCAGGGCAGGCTCGGCCTCCTGCCGCCGCTTGCTCTCAGCCTGATGGGTCACTTCCCAGGCAAACGTATCCCGAAAAAGATCTTGCGAGGGCGGGTTTGCGAGGTAGACAAACCCGGTGTCTGAGCAACGCCGCAGGCTCCAGGGGAACGGTGCATAGGGCAGCGGCTGCGACTGGGATGCACGTTCGCTGAGAGGACACGCTCGCGACGGGGCACTCATGGGAAAGCTCCTGAATTGGATCACGCCCTTCGAACAGCGTCGGCTGCCGACACAACCTTCTTTGTCGGCATAATGGACAGGCATTCCACAGCCTTCCCAATCAGAATGCGCGAAAGCGAACACCAGCAAGCCGCCCATCCTGCCCACTCCCCGGGGATCGCCCCATCGTGGTGAGGCCTAGGATTCAACGGCGGCACTTCAACGGCCCGGCGTCAGAGGCCACGGTTGAGCATGCTGCGGTGGTTCAAGTGGTCGATCAGCACCTCGGCCCGATCGCGGCTGGTATCGACCAGCACCCGCTCGATCCGATTTCGATGGCAGACCTCCTGAAAGCGGCCGTTGAACGTCCGCAGCGCCTCGAGATAACGCGTGCGGAGCTCGCGCGGCTGCGCGAGCACTTCGTCGGACGTCTCCAGCCCTCGAAACTTGATCATCCCCTCAAACCGAAACTCCAACTCGTCGTGGTGCATGACCTGGAAGAGCACCACCTCGTGCTTCGCGAACCGAAG
>JBIIMX010000489.1:0-2999 GCA_044337765.1 Pirellulales bacterium
TTCAAGGTCTGTGAAAAAGTCGCTGAACACGAGCACAATTTCTCGGCGGCCCATCCGGCCGGCGAGATCGGAGAGACATTCGGCCATCCGTGTCTTCTTCACCGGCTCGATCGTGTCGAGATGCTCCGTCATGCGTACGATCTGCGCCATCGAACTGGCCGGCGGCACGACCGCAAGAACCGCCTCGTCGAACGTCGCCAGCGACACCTTGTCGTTTTGGCGGACGACGCAGTGGCCGAGCGTCGTGGCAAGCTGGGCCGCGGCCAGGAGTTTCTGCTCGTTCCCCGAGCCATATCGCATCGACGCACTCACATCGAGCACGAGGTGGCAGACGAGGTTTGTCTCCATCTCGTACTGCTTGATGAAATACTTGTCGCGGTTGTAATAGACCCGCCAATCGATGTGCCGCGGATCATCGCCGGGGACATACTCGCGGTGCCCCGCGAACTCCACCGCGAAGCCGGACAGCGGCGATTTATGGTGCCCTGCCAGCGTGCCCACCACGAGCCCACGAGGTTCGAGCGCCCGACCGGCGAGACGGCCGAGGATCTCCGGATCGAGATACCGCGAGAGAATGCTCTGTGCCACGGGTGTCGCTCCTGTCAGGCCGCCGGCCGTTCGTAGACTCTGTCAGCGGGAATCGTCTCGAGCAGCATGTCGATCACCTGCTCACTGCCGATGCCCTGTGACTGCGCGGCATAGTTGCCGGCGATCCGATGCCGCAGGGCCGGCTTCACGATCGCCTGCACGTCGCCCACGGTCGCGTGGTAGCGGCCGTACATGATCGCCCGGGCCTTCGCCGCGGTCACGAGCGTGAGCACGCCGCGGGGCCCCGCTCCCCAGGCCACCCACCGGTTCACGAAATCGGGCGACTCGGCACTGTTGGGCCTCGATGCCCGCACGAGCGCCCATGCGTAACCGAGCACCTGGTCACTCACGGGCACGCGTGTCACGAGTTCCTGGACCGCCAGGATCTCTTCCGCCCGCATAATCGCCCCCACCTTCGCGGTCTGCCCCGAGGTGATGCGTCGGGCGATGTCCCACTCGTCGCGGCCCGAGGGATAGTCGACCTTGATATGCAGGAGAAAACGATCGAGCTGCGCCTCGGGCAGCGGGTAGGTGCCCTCCTGTTCGAGCGGATTCTGCGTGGCGAGAACGAAGAACGGCGCAGGCAGTTTGTGGGTCGTGCCTCCTGCGCTCACCTGCCGTTCCTGCATCGCCTCGAGCATCGCCGCCTGCGTCTTCGGCGGCGTGCGGTTGATCTCGTCGGCAAGGATCATGTTGGCAAACAGCGGCCCGGGCAGAAACTTATACCGCCGGGCACCGCTCTCCGGATCCTCCTGGATGACGTCGGTGCCGGTGAGGTCGCTCGGCATCAGGTCGGGCGTGAACTGCACCCGCTTGAACGACAGATGCAGAGCCTGGGACAGCGAACTCACCAGAAGCGTCTTCGCAAGGCCCGGCACGCCCTCCAGAAGCGCGTGGCCGCGGGCGAACATCGCCACGAGGGTCTGCTCGATCACGTCCTCCTGTCCGACGATCACCTTGGAAAGCTCGTCGCGGAGTCGGTTGTAGGTCTGCTCGCACTTCTGCACGGCGGCGACTTCATCGCCGGATAACTGCTCGGACATGGTCATAGCTCCTGGGGAACGAAGAATCGGTCACGGGGTGGTCAATCGATGTTTCGAAAATACCGGTCAAGTTTTTCCTCGTAGCCGCGGGGGGCACGGCGTTGGCTCTTTGCCCGGATCGCCTGCCGCATCCCGGGAGGCAGTTTGGCGAACCAGCTCTCCTGCTCGAAGGATTTACCGGCCTGGTCGGCGTCGCCTGTCCGCGTCCCGGCAACGGCAGCGTCCTTGTCGACGCGTTCTGCTTCTTCGAGCGGCCCGTCCGCAGTCGCCTCACCCTGCCGGGCACCCTGGCTGCGGTCTGGCTTCGTGCTCGACTGCGATGCGGAGTCTTGCGATGGCTTCTCCGACTTCTTTCCAGAAGCTGCGTTCGCCGGGGAATCGGGCTTCGCCGAAGTGGACGGCTGGTTTGTCGATCCGGGCTCAGCGTTGCGGCCCGACTGTTGCGCGAGAGATTCCCCCTTCGCGGCTCGCGGGGCGGGACCGAGCAATCTCTCGGCGGCGGCTTCGGCTTCGCTGCCTGCGATCAACTCGGCGGTCGCCTCCGGCGACTCAGGCACAAAACCCGTGCCGAGCGGGGAGGCCGGTTCGCCGGTGGATGACGATGCGGCATCCGTTGCCGGCGGCTCGGGCTTCGCGGCAGCGGCCACGGCATCAAGCTGCGACGCACGCTCGAGCCCCTCACGCAGCGGCTGGTTCGCCAGCTCGCCCTGGCCGGCCAGGGCCGCGGCGGTTTTCCCGGCGGCTTCCTGCGCGGCGGCGAATGCCTCCTGCGCTTTTCGCAGGGCTTTGGCGGACTCCGACGCTCGATCCTTCTCCAACGCGGCGGTCTGCTCGGCGATCGCGTCGCGGGATTGCTGCTGCGCGGCAACTTCCTCGGCGAGTCTGTCGGCAAGCTTGGTCGCGCGGGTGAATTCGGCGAGGCGATCTGCCTGATCGGCAGCCTCCTCCGCAGAAGGCGGCTGCTTTCCGTCAGCCATCGCCTCCTGCGCACGCATCGCCGCCTCGAGCTGCGACTCCTGGCCGCGGGCAAGATTTCTGGCAGTCTCGACCGCCTCGCGACGGATGGCCGCCGCTGCCTGTACGAGTGCCTCGGCGGCTTCGGCCGGCTCGTTGTCCACGATCGGGGGCGTCGCCCTCTCGACCGCCGCGGCGGCCTGGGGCGCGGCATTCCTGATCCCCTCGGCTATTTTCTCCACCACATCGGCCACCTTCGCCTGCTCGGCCTTCACCGCGGCGGCATCGGGCTGCGGCTGCCCCGGATCGCCCGCGGCCCGCTCCGCTGCATGGGCCAGTTCGCTCTCGGCAGCGGCCGCCCGGTCGATCGCCTCCGCTGCACGCACAAGCTCGGCCACCGTCGTCGCTGCCTCC
>JBIIMX010000192.1:0-6317 GCA_044337765.1 Pirellulales bacterium
GCCCGGTCGCGGGCACCGTCACGAGCGCCTCGAGCCAGGTGTGCTTGAATCGGTTCCAGTACTGGTCGTAGCCGAGGCCGGCTCCCGCCAGGATCGCCCCGGCGGCTGAGGATTCCCTGGCCCCCAAGAAGTCCTTGAGCTGGCTGTCCGTCACCTCGATCGCGCCGGCCACATACCGCGTGGGAATGCCGGATGCAGCGTAGAGCGACGCAAGCAGCGAGTTCGTATCCCAGTCGTTGCCCGCCTTGGTCTGCAGCGTGGCCAGCGGTCCCTTCATCGCACCAGCGTACGGCTGGAACACGATGGTGTTCGTGACGTATTCGAGCATCTCGAGCGGCAGGAAATAGAGTCGAGCAGCCAGGTCGGCGATGCTCGTCGCCACTTCCGGACGATCGGGGGCGACATCGACATCGATCGCCCTGCCTTTGAGCGCAGCGAGTGCCGTCCGCGGTCTGTCGGCGAGCACCGGGTTGCCGTGCACGAGAAGCGTCGCCAGTCTGGGCAGCTGCGCGACGACCGTCGGCACCGTCGAGAGGGAGTTGGACCGCACATCGAGCCTCGTCAGCCCGGAGAGCGCGGGGAGCGTGGCCAGACCGGCGTCCGTGAGACCGACGTGCACCAGCGACAACGACGTGAGGCCGCCCAAGCCCGCCAGCGGCTGGAGCGACGCAAGACCCTGCGGCACGGCGGCACGGTCCCCTGGAATCAGTTCGAGCGACTCGAGCGACGTGAGATTCGCGATCCCGGCGAGATCACCGATCACGTTCCCATCGACCGTGAGCGCCGTGAGAGGCGGCGACTGCGCGAGCAAAGCCGGCGTGAGCCATGCGTCGCGGTCGAGTGCCAGCGACTCGCGGACGGCTGCGGCCAGGTCGGGGTCGAGGAACATCACCCCCGTGACGTCGCCACCGCCACGCCTCACGTGGCTTCGAATCGTGCTCCGGACATCGAGCAGCCCGGCCGAAACAACGGTGTCGCCTGTGTAGGTGTGGGGCGGACCGCCCAACGTGAGCGAGGCGGCCCCCGCCTTGACGATCCCGCCGTCGCCGCCGATCGGCGTGTCGAACCGGGCGGCGGCTACGGTCGTGAACGAGGTGCCGGCGGCCGGCGTTACGAACGTGCCGCCTGTCACCGTGTAGGCACCACCGCGAAACGTGATGGCACTGGCACTGACGGTCCCCGATATGGTGATCGTTCCACCGGCCGGGCCGGAGAAGACTGCGGTGTCGCCCCGGGCGCTGTTCCAGTTGACGTAGCCACCGCTGCCGCCTCCGAGCGAGGCGTCGAACCATACTGCGGGCCCACCTTCCATCCAGACTCCAGATCCACCGAGCCCTGCGCCGGTCGTGACCACGTTGTTTGTCGCGAGGCGATCGGGGTCCCAGTAGAGGACCGCCAGCAGTCGCCGCTCCTCCAGTCGCTCCACCCCGCCAGACAACGACGATGTGCTCGTGAGGCGACGCGCTCCACGTGCAGTCACTCTCCGGGAACGCACGCCACGGCGACCTGGCCAGGCCATGGGAACCTCCGCATCTTTTTCAATGTGCGATGGGCGACCGGAACACTGGCGGGATTGCGGCCGCGTGAGGCCCCCGGGAGGGATTGACCCCCTCCTTACCCGCCGTCGGGCGACGTTCTAGAAAACAGGAGTTGGTCGGGTCAACTCCAATTGGATCCGAGCCATGGCATGTTTCTGCGATCCACGATGGCCGGCCATAGAACGATGGACGCCCATGGATGGCTTCTTCCCGCGGCGGCTAGACTGAGAGCATCTCGCGCGGCCGGACCGCGTCACTGGCACAATTCCCGCATGCACGCACCCCCAGGCACCCCGGACGCAGCCGATCCACGACAATGGATCTCCCGCCGCTGGTTCACGGCGTCGGGTGCGGTCGTCGCCGAACTCCGTCGCGACGTGGACGCTTTGGCAGTGTTCGAGCGGCTGGCACGGCGGCGACACTGCCTGTTTCTCGACAGCGCCATGCTCGACGGGGCGGGCCACCAGGCTTCCGCGGCGGACCGGGCTTCCGCGGCGGAAGAGGCTCCCGCGGCGATTCCAGAAACGCCCCGCCTCGGACGGTATTCATTCCTCGCCGCAGACCCGATCCATTCGATCGAGGTTGTCGCAAACGGTGACGCCCGAGTTGGAGAGCGGGTGGAAGAGTCCTTTCGTACCGTGCGGGCGATGCTGGCCGATCTCCGGTGCGGCACGATTCCCGGACTGCCGCCTTTTCAGGGGGGCGTCGCGGGGCTCGTGTCGTACGACTGCGGCCTTGCACGGCTGGGGCTCGAGGCCCCCGGCATCAGCGACGTGCCCCTGCTGTCGCTCCATGTCTATGACGTCGTCTTCGCGTTCGACCACGATGCGGGCCGCGGCTGGATCATCTCGCAGGGAGTGCCCGCGCGGGGACCAACCGCACGCAGAGCCCGTGCTGAAGGGCGGATTGAAGGCATGCTCGCGGCGCTGGCCGAGCCAATCGCCGTGCCTGTGGCCGCACCAACCTCTCCTCGCACGAAGGCCCCGCAGCCGACGGTCGGCAATGTGCTCCCTGGACACGAGATTCGCGGCCATGGCGATATCGTCTCCACGCAGTCGCGGGAGAGCTACCTCGAGATGGTCCGCACCGGCATCGAGTTCGTTCGCGCCGGCGACATCTTTCAGGTCAACCTCGCCCAGCGGCTGTCTCTGGCCGCGACGATCGATCCCGTGGAACTCCACCGCCGCAGCCGCACGCTGAACCCTGCCCCGTTTGCCGGCTTCCTGGATGTCGGGACGGCCACCATCGTGAGCATGTCACCAGAACGGCTGCTTCAGGCCGAGCGGGGCACCGTGCGGATGCACCCCATCAAGGGGACCCGCCGCATGCTCGCGAGCCCCGAGGCCGATCTCTACGCCGGCGAAGATCTCGGGCAGAGCGAGAAGGATCGGGCCGAGAACGTGATGATCGTCGACCTTGTGCGAAACGACCTCTCCCGGGTCTGCATGCCGGAGAGCGTGCGAGTGGAAGCGTTCTGCCGGCTGGAGCGGTTTCGCTATGTCCAGCACCTCGTGTCGATCGTGGCGGGCAGACTGCGGCCCGGGCTCACTCCCCTCGACGCCCTCGACGCCGCCATCCCCGGCGGCAGCGTGACCGGCGCGCCCAAGCACCGGGCCTGCGAGATCATCAGCCACGAGGAGGGCTTCACCCGCGGCGCCTACTGCGGCTCGCTGGGCTTCATCGGGCTCGACGGTGCGGCCGACTTCAACCTCCTCATCCGCACCTTCGTCGTCAGCCCCGACGCGATCAGTTTCGCGGTGGGCGGCGGCATCACCGCACGGAGCGACCCCGCAGCCGAATACGCCGAGACGCTCCACAAAGCCGAGGGCATGTTCCGCGTGCTCGCCTCGTTTGGCCAGGGAGATGCGACCAGCACCAAGGCCGCGACCGCGGCCATGCCGGCGGAGGACACTCGATGATCGTCGTCCTCGACAACCGGGACAGTTTCGTCTTCAACCTGGCCCGCCACTTTCACCTGCTCGGCGCGGCCGCGGCGGTGGTGCCGAGCCATGCGATCGACGTCGAAGGGCTCGTGCAACTCAATCCGCAGGCCGTCGTGATCTCGCCGGGCCCCTGCACGCCTGCCGAGGCGGGATGCTCGGTGGCCGCCATTCGCGCCTTTCGGGGCCGCGTGCCGGTGCTCGGTGTCTGCCTTGGCCATCAGGCGATCGCGGCGGCGCTCGGCGGCACGATCGTCCGCGGCCGCGAGCCGGTGCATGGCCGCACGAGTGCCATACGCCACGACGGCGTCAATCTCTTTGCAGGCATTCCCAGCCCGATGACAGCCTGTCGCTACCACTCGCTCGTCGTCGCGCACGACAGGCTGCCGACCGGCCTCACCGTGACCGCGAGGGACGACGAGGGCACGATCATGGCGATCGCGCACGAAGCCGACCGGCTCTATGGCGTGCAGTTCCATCCGGAATCGATTCTCACGCGACACGGCTTCCGGTTGCTGGCGAATTTCCTCGTGGCTTCCGGCATCTCCCATCACGCCGATCGCGTGGCCGGCCTCGATGCGCACGTGGCCGATCAGGCCCGGTCAACCCCCGACCGCCGCCACGATGACGATCCCCGCGTCGTCACCTTCTGACCGATCCATCTCACGAAAACCAAAGCCTCAACAACGCTCCAGGGCCCTGCGGGCCTGGCATACATGCAGCGCGATACCTCCCGAAACTCTGCCCAGATCAGGCCGAGCGAAAGCCGCCGTTGACGGGGACGACCTGGCCCGTGACGAACGTCGCCTGCGGCGAGACGAGCCAGTGAACGGCATTGGCGATATCGGCGGGCGTGCCCCAGCGGCCGAGCATGCTCTCCCGGACCGCCCGTTCCTGCCAGGCATCGCTGGCACCTTCGCCCCACGACGTGCGGATCCATCCCGGGGCGACGCAGTTGACCCGGATCGTGGGCGCCAGCGACCTGGCGAGGCTCTTCGTAAACGCCATGACGGCTCCCTTCGTGGCGGCAAACAGTTCACCACTGTCTCCCTCCATGCCGGTCGCCGCCTGATCCCAACCGATCGTGACGATCGAGCCTCCCTCGCGATCACGCATCCACCGGCCGATGCCCCGCGCCAGGAGCATCGTGGAGATGACATCGACGCGCAGCAGCTGATCGAGCTTTTGCTCGAAGGGCCACTTTGCCGGCGAGCCGGTGAGCACGTCGGCACCGGCCACGAGCACCAGCGTGTCGAGTTCCGGCAGCCGCCGACACACATCGGTAATCAACTGCTCGACCACCTGCGTGTCGGCGAGGTCAGCCAGGAACGTGCCGGCGTGGCGGCTGTCTCGAGAGAGCACCGCTGCCACCTCGGCGGCTGCCTCTGGGGAGCGACCGTGCAAGGCAACGCGGGCGCCCGCTGCAGCCAACGTCATCGCAACTTCGCGGCCGATGCCGTGGGTCGACCCGGTGACGAGCGCTGTCCGTCCCGCAAGGTCGTTCACGGCGTTGTCCCTCCGGTTGCCGCCGCAGCGGACTCGCCAGCCGTGCGCATGATGGGCAGCTCATAACAGGCCGCCTCCTCGGCGTTCCTCACCAGGAGCCGGCGGTCGGACAAGCAGAGGTTGTTCCATGTCTGGCCATCGATTGCCGCCAACCGGGCACGCACGACATGCTTTTCCGGTGAAGCATCGACGAGCACCACCTCGCCCGACTCCGCCTGCACGAGCAGCAGCGGCCCCACGCGGAGCACCTGCCCCTGACCATAGCGGCCGGCCTTCCACCGCCGCGCTCCATCGTCGACCCGCACGCATTCGAGGATCCCGTCGGAGAGGCCGTAGGCATGGCCTTCGTGGATGGCGACATTCGTGAACTTCGTCTTGAGCAGTCCGGTATTCCGCCAGACCTCCCGGAGCGTCCAGGGTTCGGTATCGCCGCGCTCGATCTCGAACAACGCCGCACCGATGCCGTATCCCTTCGAGACAAACAGTCGCCTGTCACCGACCGGCACCGCCTGCGAGCAACTGGCATCGGAATTGGAGTGGCCGGGCCATGGGTGCTCCCAAATCTCATGACCGTCGACGGGATCATAGCCGGCCACATGCGACTCATTGACGCTCAGGATCATGTCGCGGCCGCCGAACGTGACCCGTTGTGGCGAGACATAGCTGATCTGTTCGTCACCGGTGACCCAGCGTCGCTCGCCCGTGGCCCGGTCGAAGGCGACGAGGGAGACAAACTCGGGATCCTGGGCCGATCGCCGCGTTCTCGGGCCACCGGCCGGCGCGATCACGAGGTCGGCGGTGACAAGCGGCGAACCGGCCCTGCCCCAGGCCACCATCAACGCATGGCTCGCCGGATCGATGCCGAGTTCGTCGAGAACGTTCTTTTTCCAGAGCACGGCACCGGTCGCACCGTCGATCGCGTGGAGCCAGCCGGTGGCGCCGTGGGCATACACGACGCCATCGAAGACCGTCGGCGTAGAACGTGGACCGACACCGCCGAGCACCGTTGCATGTCGCCCCTCTACCGCGACCGTCCACTCCGGTGCGCCGGTCACGACCGAACAGCAGGAGACGACCTCTTCGTCGCCGCGTTGTTCGAGCGTCACGGCATGATCTCCACACGTGGCGAAGCCGCTCCAGCCGGCACCGATCGGACGTTTCCACAGCAGCCGTGGCGGCCGCGCCTGCCAATCGGGATCGAGCACGGGACTGTCGACGCCACAGGTGCCGGCCGGCCCCAGGAACCTGGAAAAATCGCCGGCCGCCGACTGCCAGGGGGCAGTTGCAACTGCCTCGCCCTGCGGAGCGGCTGGACCGACCCGATGCTGCGGCA
>JBIIMX010000193.1:0-6281 GCA_044337765.1 Pirellulales bacterium
TCGTGCCGGAGCAGCCGGCGCTGCTCCGGATTCTTGGCCATTTCGGGCACGACGACCTTCACCGCAATCCGCCGTCCGGAGTCCGTGTCCACGGCCTCCCAGACCTGGCAGTGCCGGCCCATGCCCAGCTGGCGGCTGAGGGTCAGTTTTCCGAGTTGTTCTGGGATTCGTGCCATGCGGGCGGCGGATGCAGAGTGTGTGGAGTGTTGGAAGCGCCGAGATCGAGTTCGATCGATACAAGCACGAGCCCCTGCGGCGGCGCCGTCGGGCCCGCGACCGGTCGGCTCATCGCCGCGATCACCTCGCGGATCCACTCCGGCTTTCGCTTGCCGGAGCCAACCATCACGAGCGACCCCGTGATGATTCGGACCATGTTGTAGAGAAAGCCATTGCCGACGACTTCGATCCAGACCTCCGCATCTGCCGCGTCGTCGTAGCCGGAGTGACGAAAAACCTCGGCCGCGTGAATTGTGCGAACTTTCGATCGCCTTGTGGAGGGGGTGGTTTCGAAACTGGTGAAATCGTGTTCACCGACGAGTTCGGCCGCGGCGGCCTGCATCGCGGGCACGTCGAGCCTGGATTTCCAGCGCCAGACAAGATGCCGCTGAAGCACCGGGCGCCACGCCGCATCGTGGATGCGGTAGCGGTAGCGCTTGCTGACGGCTGCCCAGACCGGATCGAAGTCGTCCGCTGCGGCAAACCCCTCCACGACCGTGATGTCGGAGGGCAGCTTGGCGTTGAGCGCACGTACCCATACCCCAGGCTCGAGGCCGCTGCATGTCGTGAACGCCACCACCTGGCCGAGCGCGTGGACTCCGGCATCCGTCCGGCTGGAACCCTTTGGCACGATCGCCTCGCCCGTGACGCCCCGGATCGCCTCCGCCAGCACCCCCTGCACCGTTGCCTGGCCCGGTTGGCTCTGCCATCCCGAATACCGCGTGCCCTCGTAGGCCAGCGTCAGGCGGATCGTGCGCGGCGAGCCGCTCATTCCAAGGGTGCCTGTCATGCACGATGCGTCGATGTTCCCGCGGAACTGCCCAGCCTCGGCTGCAGGATGCGCCGCAGGACAGAAGCCGGTACGAATGCCACGTTCGCCGTGAGCATCGCCAGCCCGAACTCCATCATGCCCATTGTCAGGCCGATTCCCAAGTGCACCGGCACCGCCATGGCGAGAAACATCCGCCGGGTGAGCCGTGGCCAGACGAGCGCCGGGTAGGTGATCTCCCACCAGAGCGTGCAGAGCGTGAGCGCGTTCACGAGCCAAGGGTGGCTGGCCAGCCAGGTGAGGTCGAGCGTGCGGTATTGGGCATTGGCCGCGGCGCCCCAGAGCGCCGTCCCCTCCCACCAACTTGCTCCCAAAAGCTTGCCGCAGCCGGAGAAGAGATAGACCACGCAGAGATGCACCTGGATGAGCCGCAACGCCAGGTTCGCCCCTACCGTTGGCCGGCCAGCCGAGCGATCCGGGGCGAGCAGACGGTCGACCGAAAGCACCCCTCCCGCAGGGCCGACCGCGACCGCGATCAGGAGCATCCCCAGCGTGTCGTCGAGCCCGAACACATTGAGCGGCGCCCGGTTGACGGCACTGATCAGGCCCACGAACGACACGAACGCCGCCACGGGCGTGGCGATGCCGAATGCAAGCATCACGGCTGCAACGAGCGAGATGCCGGCGAGCAGGCTGGCTGTGCCGCTGCCGGCCACAGCGGTGAAGTACCAACTCCACTGCCACGGCTGATCGTTCATCCGCCAGACATTTTCGGGCCGCTGCCAGCCGTCGGGTCCAAAGAAGGCATCGGCGTCGAGCCACCACACGAAGCTTGACCATGCCAGGAGTCCGCCGACCGCGATCCGCACGACCGCCAGCGGCAGTGGATCGGCAGGCGTGAACCAGAATGTGTTCCAGGCATCGAGCCAGTCACCCAGCCAGCTGCGGCACAGAGGTCCATCGGCCATCTTGGTGTCGCTCATCGGTTGCCCGTCCCCGCTGGCAGACGCTGTCCAGCCAACGCGTAGGTGCCCAAAGGTGTGGCCACGTCCCTCCCCTGCTCCGAGCGGATCACCTCTTCCGGCTCCGGCAGGTAGTGCTCCGTCATCTGCAGCGTCACCTGGCTGCCGCCATGCCGTTGCAAGAGCTGGCCGGCGACATCCTTGACGAGTGGCTGCCACTCCCCCCTGCTCTGCTGCCGTACTTCGGCTGGCGCATCGGGAGGCGGCACGAGCGCGGCGATCTTTTCGCTGATCATGAACCTGCGGTGGTAGAGCAGCCGGGGCCAATCGGCTTGCCGGTCCGGGATCGAGCCCAGTCGGGTCGATCCGTCGGGCATCTGCATCGTCCACTCAATCGAGTGGCCCGGTCCCGGATTGGGGGCAAAAAAACGGTATCCATGCCCCAGGAAAAGCGTGCCGACGAGCGGCCGCAACGGCTGGAGCATTGCCATCGCCAGTGCGCTGGCTGGCGGCGGCCCAGCCAGTGGCGGCACGATCACGGCCGCGAGGTAGGTCAACAGCGCCAGCGACACCGCCATGCGAAAGGCCGGCGGCCAGGGAAAACGGCTGGAAGGACGTGGCAGCTCCGGCGTCATACCGTTTTGTTCGGCCCGAATGCTCCCGCTTCCGCGACCGAACGGAAAGATGACAGTCTGGGCAGACTGGGCAGGCTTGTGTCGCCCGAAACGCCGCAAACTTCTGTTCCTCTTCGGACTGGCGCTCATCCCGTAACTCATAAGGCCCCGTGGCGGCGAGTTTCCAACGTGCCCGTTCTTGGCTGCCCCCCCCGTGGCGGCAAGTTTTCCAACTTGTCCGTGAGTTGAGGCTGCCCCTTATTTCGGCCCGTTTGGTACCTACCGCCGTGCCGACAAAGCTTCCGTCGCTCGGAGATTCCGACTTGCGACCCCGAGCGGCATGGCACGCACAACAAGTCGGACATCCTCCTCGTCTCCTCCAGCTTCGCCGCTCCCGGCTCCCCTTCGTGTTTGGCTCCCCTTCGTGTTTGGCTCCCCCCGTGTTTGGTTCGCCCCGTGTTTGGTTCGCCCCGTGACTGGTTCGCCCCGTGTTTGGTTCGCCCCGTGACTGGTTCGCCCCGTGACTGGTTCGCCCCGTGACTGGTTCGCCCCGTGACTGGTTCGCCCCGTGGCGGCAAGTTTTTTAACTTGTCCGTGAGTTGAGGATGCCCCTTATTTCGTCCCCGTTTGGTACCTACCGCCGTGCCGGCAAAGCTTCCGTCGCTCGGAGATTCCGACTTGCTACCCCTGGCGGCATGGCACGCACAACAAGTCGGACATCCTCCTCGTCTCCTCCAGCTTCGCCGATCCCGGCTCCCCTTCGTGTCTGGCTACCCCCCGTGGCGGCAAGTTTTCCAACTTGTCCGTGAGTTGAGGCGGCCCCTTGTTTCGACCCCGACTCAACAAAAAAACTCCCGCGCGGCACGCGGCCGCGCGGGAGTCATGAACTGCTCGAGATGAACCCGAAAAGGGCCTTCTCCCGCGGACGATTAACGGAGCGAAGCGGTCGCGTCGGCGGCGGCCGTTCTCTGGGCCGGGTCGATCGACAGTTCGACCGACTGGCCGGCGGCCAGATCGATCACCTTCGAAACCACCTGTTCGCGGCCGTCAACGACGGTCGCGACGCGGATTTCGTAGTTCTTCCACGCCTGGCCCGCGGCCAGCGTCGTGGTCTGGAACTGCCGTGTGGCACCAGCAGACGAGGTCACATTACCAGCCAGCCAGACCTTTGCGTCGGCGGGCACGTGCAACGTGAGGCTCGTCTTCGGAGCCGAGGTGGCCTCGGCGCTGAACGACAGATTCGAACGTCCGCCGGCGGCCAACGACACGACCTTGGTCTGCTCGCTCGTCTGGCCGTCACGGTCGACGGTCATCCGCACCGTGAACTCATACCGCTTGCCCGCGGCAAGGCCCCGCGAGAGATACTGACGGGTGGTGCCCGTGGCCGACGTCTTCATGCCGTTGACGTAGATCGAAGCACCGGCGGGAACTTCCACAGACAGGAGGGCCGCATCGGCGGGCACCACGCTGGTCGTGGAATTGTCGGAGATCGGGTTGATCGCCCGCGGCGTCTCGATGATCTCGCCACCGCTGACCGAAGGCGCCTCGTTGATCACGCGATACGACTCGACCGATTCGCCGTAGCCGCTCGAGTAGGTGGCCGCCGGCACCGAAGAGCCGCCGTACGAACCGCCGTAGGAGCCGCCACCATACGAGCCGCCGCCCGACGATCCGCCAGAGGATCCGCCCGACGAGCCGCTATAGGAATACGAGCCGCCCGAGCTGCCGCCCGACGATCCGCCCGAACTGCCGCCTGAGGACCCGTGGAGCGAGTGACGGTAGGCGCGCCGCGCCATCTTGGCAGCATGATGCGAACCCCAGCTGCCATGCGATCCAGAAGAGCCGGACGATCCATAGCTGCCACCCGAGGAGCCGTAGGAACTGTAGGTGCTGTAGCCGCCCGACGAACCGCCGGAGCTGCCGCCCGACGAGCCACCGGAGCTGCCGCCCGACGAGCCACCGGAGCTGCCGCCCGAACTACCGCCCGACGACCCGTAGCCACGATAGCGATGATGCCAGCCAGCATCAGCGTCGCAGGCCGTCGCTGCGACCGCGACAAATGTGACAACCCCAGCCACCCGCAACCAGCGACGATGGACCAACATCTGAATCACGCTCCCTTGAAAAATGTGGATCGCCCGATTTCAGCCGCAGACGACTGGGGCGCTTAAAACTGCCGGCACGTCGCCAAGGATAGTTTGCGGATTTGGCAAATCAAGGAGGATGCGTAGTCTGTGCCGGCTGTTTTCCTGGGCTCGAGGCAGATCCTCTACTGGCCATGGTGGTCCGGGGGGCGGTTGGCGGGCCCGCGACCGGTAAGAAAAAGCCTGAAAAACGCAGAATCAGCGCGGTATTCCCGTTACAACCACGTCATCCACGTCGAGCTGTCCAGTCGCTCCAAGGAGTCCGATCTGAACAATGGCTTCACGGGCCCAGGCAGGCACGGGGATCGTTCCATCGACCCGCCGCCACGGACCGTTGCCCTTCCATGGCCCCAACTGGCCATTCTGCGACCGGCTGCGTTCCTCGTTGAAAAACCGGACGGCAAGGCCGGGGAAATCGTCCGGGTGCGGCCCCGCTCCGATGCCATCGCCGCGGACATCCAGCGACACCGCCACGCGGCCAATCGTGCGACCGTCCACCGGAAATCCCTGGAAGACCTGGGCGGGCCGCCCGGGCTCGGCATTTTCCAAGCGGAGATAGTGCCGGCCTTCAGGTGCATCCGGCTCCGCGACGATCTTGAACTGCCGACCGTAGTACCAGGCAGCCGGCACATCGGCATCGGGAAGCAGATCTTCGAACCCGCCGTTGCTGAGGGCGGGCTTCGTGCCATCGGGCTGTACTCTTCTCCCCTGCTCCGCCGTACCCGTCATCGGCACGAACAGGCTCGGCACGAGCGACTCCCGCTCCATCACGCCATTCCGCTTCGACAACCGAACCAACGTCTGGTCGTAGCGTTCGCCGACCGGGATGATCATGCAGCCCCCTTCGGCGAGTTGATCGACGAGCGGCTGCGGAATGTTTTCCGGAGAGCAGGTGACGATGATCTTGTCGAACGGCGCATGCTCGGCCCAGCCCTGGAAGCCGTCGCCGATCTTCGTGACGACGTTGCGATAGCCCAGCCGCGTAAGTGTGCGTGCGGCCTTCTCGCCGAGCATGCGGCTGATTTCAATGGAGTAGACCATCCCCACGAGCGGCGAGAGCACGGCGGCCTGGTACCCGCTGCCGGTGCCGATCTCCAGTACGCGATCGGTCGGCTTTGGCTCCAGTTTCTCGGTCATGTACGCCACGACGAACGGCCCCGAAATGGTCTGGGATGCGCCGATCGGCAGAGCCATGTCGTAGTAGGCGTAGAGCCGCTGCGGGCCGGCCACAAATTCATGCCGTGGCACGAGCCTCATGCTCTCCAGGACACGCGGGTCGGTCACGCCGCCGCCGGCGATATCGTCGCGGACCATCCGTTCGCGGGCCTCGTCAAACCGCTCGGCCGAAGGCGGCGCGGCGTCAGCGGGCAGCACGGCCATGCACGCCAGCGTCAGACACCATGCCATCACATGCACGGCAGTGAATGTCCCCGCCCATTTTGACCTGCCCATGGGTTCACCCCTCACTCGGCCGGCAGGATTTTGAGGAGTTCGATCTCGAAGATCAGCAGTTCGTTCGGTTCGATGACCGGCGGCGATCCATCTTCGCCATAGCCCAACTGCGGCGGTACGTAGA
>JBIIMX010000317.1:0-4349 GCA_044337765.1 Pirellulales bacterium
CGGCGCGATCCTCGAGGCGTCCCCGAACGTCGAGGAGCACGCGGTCGGTGACGATAGCATCGCCCCGCGAGCGGGGATCGCCTCGCTTGTTCTGCGCCGGATCGACGTTCGCGATGCCGCCTACTTCCATCAACAGCATCCGTAGGGCAAACGAACCGGCCTCCGGTTTTTCGCCGAGGACAAGCATGGGCACCACGCCCGATTTCAGCCGCTTCATGTCCTGCTTCTTCACCGGTTGCACGAGCAGTCGCGTGCTGTCGGGCACGACGACCGGCGCGGTGGCGTTGCTGTCGGGGGATTCGAGCGTCTGCTGTTTGGCAAGCGTCGCATCAACAAGGTGGCGGCTCGGCACGTTCAGGTTGGGGTTCGAACAGGCGGTTTTCACCCGATAGCGGTATGTCCGACCCGGCACGACCGCCAAATCGATGAAGCGAAACAGCCGGTATTCGAGCCCCGTGTCCAAACGGCTCTCTGCGCCGGGCATCATGGATGAGGCGTCGGGCCCCGCCGGAATCCCCGGCGGTTCCATTGCGCCCGGAAAAGTTCCTCCAGGGTTCGCACCAAAAACGTTCGCATTCGCTTCGGTGTTCTCCTGATCGGCCTGGGCCTTGGCTTTTTTCTCCTCGGCATCCTTCTGCAAAAAGTCGGTGAACCAGGGGTGCAAGGCTTTGAAGCCCCAGAAACCCTCCGCCAGTTGAGGCATCGGGATGCAGAACGGCAGCGGCGACTGCGAAGGATCCCGCCGCTCCAAGTCCGGGGGTAACAGCAGCGGTGGCAGCAGCGGTTCAGACTGGATCCCCGCCCAGTCGGTGGAGTAGCGACGGGCTACCGCCTTCATGTCGACGGGGGTCCATTTCTCGGCAGTGCCCTTCAGAACTTCGGTCTTTTCGAGCCGATAGCCATTCCAGTTCGGGGTATCGAGCAACTCGTCGCGGAGACTGGCTGTGTCGAACCGGCGTGAGTATTCCGCCTGCTGCTTGGCGACGGGGACAAGTCCGGTCACGAGCACGTAGGGCACGATCTTGGACTGCATCTGAGCCTGGTCAGGGCGGGGTGGCACCAAGCCCATGTCCGGCGGCGGCACCGGCGGTACGGGAGCAGGACGACCACCGCCGCGTGGCGGTTTGCCGGGCTTTGGCGCGTTGTTGGCATCGAGGTTGAGAGGGCGGTTCGGCACTGGGCGATCTCCTACCGGCTTCGGCTTTACCGCCAACACGGCCACTCCGGCAACGGCCTGCAGATCTTCGATGGGCAGGATATCCGGGCTGCTGCGTCGAGCCAGCTCACCAAACAGCGGCTTGTTGAACAGCGAGTGCGGCTGCGCCGGTTTGACTTCGGGCGATACCCAGAGAGCCACGGTGTCCGCCAGCCCCTTCTCGCTGGTCAGTTCGTCGTCGGGTGCGATCTTTACCGCCTCGATATGTTCCGCCGTGGCCTTCGCATCGTCGATGATCGCCTGCGGCTGCTGCACCGCAGTCGGTCTCATATTGCGGATCGCTGCAACACCGCCCCAGGCCAGCATGCAGGCCGCCAGTCCAACCAATGCGGCGACAACCTTCTCGCCGTGACCCAAAAGAAACGACAGCAAGGCATTCTTGTCGAAGGCGATCCGGGGTGCTTTCATGTCGCTATCCTCCGCCGGATGGGCCGACCGAACAGGGCCGCCTTGGCCGGCGGCGAGGCCTTGTTCTCTGCGTCAGCCGGAGCGACCGCATCCCCCTGACCGGGCTCGAGACCAACGGTCTTCTCGTTGGGCGGCGTGGCCAGCCCGACCGTGCCACGGAGCTCGAGCGGCACGTCGTAAAACCTGCCCGCACCGGAAGGGAGGGCCGCGTCCGAACGTGCCTGCGTCGGGCCCTGCTGGGCAGAAGAGGCAGCGATCCGAACTTGGCGAACATCGATGGGAATCGGCGCGGTTGACAGTGCGACGAGCAGCGCATCGATCTGACGCTCATCGATCACGACCCGCAGCACAAAAGGCATGAGGTGGACCATCTGGCAGTCGACCGCCGCCTCCAGCTGGGTGGCGTCCAACGGTTTGCCCGTGAAATCCACATAGACCCAGTTGCGTAACGCCACGTCGGGATCGACTGTTTCTCCGGTCTCAGCCGACGGCGGCCCCGGCTGCATCGGCACCGCCCCACCACCAGGCGGGCCTCCCGCGAACCGCGGATTGGGAGGCCGTCCGGCTATCCCTTGTTGTTCGGCTCCCGGAGCCATGAGGTCCGGCGGCGGACCAGCCATCGCATCACTTGCCTGTGTCGACGCCACACGCGTGACACGTCCGCCAGCCACCCCTCCGGGATTGTCCTCGGCCGCCAGATAGCCGACATACAGCTCGTCGACGCCGGCGATCGCGGCATTGTGCGGACCTGTGGCCGACTTGTTCATCCGAGCCACCACGTCACACAAGATCCCATAGACCCACAATTCCTCTTGGGCCAGCAGCACCTTCGCGGTAGAGGGCTTTTTGTCCCAATCGAACGTCGACGCGATCCGCCGCTGGTTGCCCGCGTCCCAAACCGCGAAAAAGGGCGACGCCTCCACGACCTTGCCTGCCGGCCCCTCGCCGGGCCGCAGCCCGTCAGGCCGAACACGCGGCTGCGGATCGATCGGCGCTGCTTGCCCCGCCTCAGTGGCATCACCCATGCCGTCTTCCACTCCCATGCGCGCGGGCAGCTCCCGCACCAGCGAACGTACGTTATTTTGATACCGCTCGAGCAGCCGTGGGGAGAGCTTGGCCTCCGGCTTGAGAGCATCGACAGCCTTCACGAAATCGGGTCCAAGAGATTCAGGCCAGACGCGAAGCGGTTGCTGGCTGTCCCACAACTTTCGCCATTCGGCAAACGTTTCCCGCTTCACCCGCATGGTGCTGGTATCGATGTCGTTGGCCCACGAGCTGTTGGGATGCTGGGGGATTTTTCGCACGTTCTGCAATGCCGAAATATGCCCGTCGATCTTCCTCCGCACGTCATCGATCTGCGCAGCCAGTTGGCCTCGGGCAGCCAGGAGTGACGGCACCAGGATCAGCGGCACGAGCACCGCCAACATCCAAAAATGCTGCTTCACGAATATCGCAACCACGGGACGAGCCTGATCCGCAGCTGAAGTCTTGGCCATGGTGGAGACGCTTGCTGGCGAGGTGGAGTGCTGAAATGAGGGGGGGCGAGCGCGAAGGAGAGAGGGTTCATTCCCCGGCCGCAGGCGCGGCGGGCGGCAACACTGGCGGCGCCTGTCCGGCGGGACGCGGCTGCCAGCAGAATTGGAGCACGAAGTCGTACCGCTTGAGCGAAAGCTCCTGCGGCTCCTGCGGCTCCAAAGACTCGACCGGCATGGCCGCCACAGGCCGACCGCTGCCCTCGCTGAGTTGTGCCAGCGGGATCTTGACCGTCTTAATGGGGGACGAGGCGATGATGATCGGGAAGCCCATACCAAGCTCGGACACGCTCACCTGCTTTCCTGCAGCGGGACCGGCCGAAACCGTCACTTTGACATCGCCACCCATGAGGTTTTTGACGAGCGTGGACCGGAGAAACTGGGCACCCTCCAACGGCTTGTGACGCGGCTCGTTGTGGAAGTGGTAGCCGCGCAACTCAACGACCCACCCGGGGCCGGTCGGGCCTGCGACTTCAATCGTCGTTTCCGGCGTCGCCCCCTCCTCCGCCGCGCCCTCCGCCGCGGCGGCACCCTCGGCCGTCCCGTCTGCAGCGGTGGCTGGACTCTCGCCACCGGTGGGGTTCCCCCCATCGCCGACCTCCTGGTCCGGAGCCGCTTTTCCTTCGCCGGTCGCCTCGTCGGCGAGATGCGTTTCGGCCCACTGCTGCTTCAGGCTCCCAAACCACGCGGCGAGATCGGGAAAATACTGGCAGTCCATGCTCGAGATGTGCAACTCCTGGCGGTCGGCAGGATTTTCCGGCGTCGCCCCCTCTCCGTCGCGCGGCAGCAATGCCTGCAACGCCCGCACCATTTCGAGCGATTCAAACCGCTGGTTCTGCACCTTCGACAGCCACTGCTGCTGCGCGATGGCGTTGGCCTGCCGTTCACGAACCTGACCAATGGCGGCCTCGGCATCGGCCGACTGCTTCTTCACGGCCTCGGCCTTACCGAACGCATCGGCGTACAAGTCGGGCGCATACGCGTTCCAGGCGGCAAACATGCCGAAGAAATTGATCAGCGCAGCAGCGAGGAGTCCGACCAGCGCTCCCACCGCCCAAGGCTTTTTGGATTCAATGATGCGGTCGCGGACGATCTCGTCGGGCAGCAGATTCGTCCCGATGCCCGCCACACCGAGTGCCTGCAGGGCCAAGCCATAAGCAGTTCCAAATGCGAGCTGGTGCTCCCGAAACGCC
>JBIIMX010000023.1:0-17473 GCA_044337765.1 Pirellulales bacterium
CCAGCCGCTGCACGTCGAGTTGCAGCTGTTGGCCGACGAAATCCGTCAATCCGCGGAGCTTGGTCGCATTCCCCAGCAGCAACACCTTACCGATCGTTGCCGTCTTATCGGTGCCTGTGAAGTAGTTCAACGACCGCTGGAGTTCGGAGGCGAACTCATTGAAAACCGGCTTCATCGTCTTGAATACGGCTTTCGGGTCCTCCGCCTTGACGGCGTTGCGCTTGAGATTTTCCGCCCGTGAAAACGTGAGCTTCATCCCCTGCACGAGGGCCTTGGTGAAATTGCTGCCGCCGGACGGAATGCTGCGTTGCCAGATACGCCGCCCGTTGGTGACCACCAGGTCGGTGGAGTCGACCCCGACCGAAACCATCGCGATCGATGGGGCGGGCTGGTCCGGATCCATGGTCGAAGGGTCGGGCAGCAGGTCGAACATCGCAACATTGGCCAACGCGATCGGAGCCAACTGCAAAATGTCGACTTCGATGCCGGCCTGCATGAGAGGAGCCAGCGCCTTGAAAACCTGTTCGCGCTTCATCGCGAACAGGGCCACCTCCGCGTCGAGCACGAACCCATTGTCCTCCATGCCGCCCGCCAGCCTTTGCCAGCGCCACACCACCTGCTCCAACGGAAACGGGATCTGCTGTCGAGCCTCGTACTTGACGATATCGGGAATCTTTTTGGCCTCGATCGGCGGCAGCTTGATAAACTTCGACAAGCCGAGATTGCCGGGCACCGACACGGCGACTTTGTCGCCTTTGAGATCGTGGCGGCTGATGAGTTGCTCGAGGGCCGACTGGACCAATGCAACGGGGTCGGCCTCTGGCTGCGTGAGTATCATCGGGTATTCGATGTACTCGCACTCCACGGCCTCGAGCTTTTTGGGATCGGTGGTTGCGCGGCACCGCAGCGCCTTCAAGGCGCATTTACCGATATCGATTCCCCACACGAAAGAACCGCTGGCCATGGCTGTTTTCAGAACATCCTTGGGAGGCGCGTCGGCTGGGACTCACGGGAGCACCAAAATGCTTCTCTATCAACACTTTATGAGTGATGTGCGCGGGGTGTCAAACGGACACCATCCCCGCCGGGAGCGGCGGGGGACAACGCCGGGCGGACCGCCTCAACACCCACCGTTCGTCGGGTGGCTCGGGCAAGTCCCCTGGGGGCGAGTGTCCGCATTCGCCGTTACCAGACGCATGGGGTTGCCGGTCCTTGCCCGGGTCTTCTCGGACCAGTCCCCGTCTTCAGCCCCCCAGCTTTCGCTAAACTCCGCGGCATGAAACCTGACAGCATTACCGTTTTCCTCCCCTGCCACTCCCTCCATGATTTCCCCACGTGGTTGGACGAAGCCGAGGCAGACGCCTTGCTGGCAGCCTGGACGTCGGCCTGGCACCCGTGGCTGATGGCAACCGCCGGTGCCGTACCGCGCTGGGCAAGCGTCGATCTGCCGCCGACCGACCAAGCGACTCTGGGGATCGTTCCGGCCCCGTGGGATGACCGCTTCGCGATACAGGCTGATGCCTTCGGCACGACAGGATCTCGTTGGGTGCGGGGCGTTACCGGCCACGCGAATCTCGTGGAAGCCGCGGCGGCCGCGCTGGCTGGTGATGTCCCGCCTCCGGCCCCGCTCCCGGGCGGACCGTGGTCGGATTCGTTCCAGGCTCTTGGACTGGCTGTCTTGCTCGCGGAGCTGCTGGCACAGCGGATGCGGTCGTCGACCGGCCTCACCGACACAGGCTTCGTCGAGGCCTGTCTGCGTGCGGCGCAGGCGGCAATCGGCGACGATCCGGATGCCACCCGAGAGGCCCTGAAGGAATGCTACGGGTTTCTCGAGGCCACGCGGTCACACTACTACCCTGTGGATGTCTGGCTTCTTGATACGGTTCTGCTGGCAGCGTCGACGCTCGGCGACTCGCTGAATCGGGAACTCCAGACGTCGGTGCCCATGACGCTGGCTGCCACCGGCGACACGATCGAGAAACTGGCGGTGGCCAACCCTGCCGCGGTGGCCCGACTGCGGGAAAGGTGCGAGGCCGGCACACTCGCCCCTGCGGGCGGGCGTTACGACTCGTGCCCGCTTGACGAGTGCACCCCCGAAGAAATTGTCCGCTCATTCGAGCGAGGACTCGTGGCCTGGCGGGAAATCGTCGGCACAGTCCCTGTCACGTATGCCCAGCAGACTGGTGGCTCGTCGGCGATCCTGCCGCAACTGCTCAGTGAACTTGGCTTTACGGGCGCCATCTGGCCTCTCTTCGACGGCACGCCATTGCCCGATCCGGGCGGCAGCCGCATACGTTGGGAGGGCACCGGTGGGGGCTGGATCGACGCTGTCGCGCGGCCTCCGCTGGATGCACGACGCGTGGCAACGATCCTTTCTCTCCCCGAAAAAATTGGCGATGCAATGGACCACGACCACACCGCCGTCGTCCAGTTTGCCCACCATGCCGGCACCGCCAGCCCATGGTTTGATGTCCTGCGGCGAATTGGTACCGCCAGCACAGCCCTTGGCACATTTGTCACGCCGCCCGAGTTGTTCAAACGCACCGCGGGCGCCGGCACGGCGGTCTCCTTCGAGCCGGATGTCTTTCCTGTGAGGCTGCCGGTCGCATCTCCAGCCACCGCAACGGCTGGCAGCCGGCCTGATGCCGTCGCCACCCTTGTGACCGCAGCCCAGACAGAGGCCCGCCGTATCGTGGCCGCAGGCGCGTCGCTGAACGACGTCCTGCATCAGCCGCCGCCGCCTGCCGCTGCATCGAAATCGTTGACCACGGGCCAGGCAAGGCGTTCCGGTTGGGGGATGAGCCGGCTGCTGACTGCAGGCCGGAAGTCTGACGAGGAACTCGTGCTCGAGCACGAATCGCTACGAATCCAAGTGCACCGGCAGACAGGCGGCCTGCTCTCCATGCGGCGGCCTGCCGACCGCGGCAACAGGCTCTCGCAGCGGCTGGCCGTCCGCACGACCCGCCCGGCACCGCCGGCGGGTCAGCCCTGGGAAGACGCGAACGAACGCGCCGTCTACTCCGGCATGCAGGCCGACTCCGTCGAACGCCTGCCCGCGGCCAACGGGCAGGGCGAGGCGATCGTCAGTCGCGGCCGCCTGCTCGCCGCGCAGCACCACGAGGCTGGAACGTTCCGACAACGGATCGAACTGGTCGCCGGGCTGCCGCTTGCTCTGATCGACATCGAGATTCGCGGCGTCGAGTTGCCCCCAGGACCGCTCTTCGAACAGCATGCTGCCTGCCGCTTCGCTTGGAACGAAAACGAGGATATAGACCTCCATCGCAGCCTGCACACACAGTCAATCGTCACCGAAAGAGGACGTTTCACGGCGCCCTGGTTCATCGAACTCGGCAATCCGGACGATCCGAAAGGGCGTGTGGCGATCCTTACCGGCGGTCTTCCCTGGCACGTTCGATCAAGTCCGCACATGCTGGATTCGATCCTGCCGTTCGAGCCCTCGGCATCCGCAGGCCTCATTTCGCACCGTCTGGCGGTGGGCATCGGGCTCGAACGCCCCTGGGACCTGGCAGCTGCACTGCTCGCAGATGCAACACTTGCGGCGATTCGCGCGGCGATTCCTGAGAACGTGCGGGTCACGGCCGGGCCGGTACGGCGGGAAGGCGGCCGCGTCGTAGGGGCGCGGATCGGTTTGCTTGAATCGGCGGGCCGTTCGGGAGAAGTTCGGGTCGAGTGGGCCGCCGAGGTGGTCCGAGCCGTTCCCTGCGATGCCAGTGGCAGGCATCACACCGATAGCAATGCGACCGCGGATGGCGTGACAATCGACGGGCGGGCCATCACCCTGTATCTCAAACGGTATCAATGGCGGCACCTGGATCTGGAGTTCCGGCGATGATCATCACGCTCGACGGGCCGGCGGGCGCCGGCAAGAGTTCCGCTGCCCGGGCTTTGGCTGCCCGACTGGGCTGGTGCTACATGGACACCGGCGCGATGTACCGCGCCGTGGCCCTGACGGCCTTGGATCGCGGCATACCGCTCGACGATTCCGTGCGCATCGCCGCGCTTGCCGAGGAGGTCTGCATCGAGTTCCGTGACGGCCGCGTCAACGTCGACGGCCGCGACGTGTCGGTCGAAATACGCACGGAGCGGATCACGGCAGCCACACGGCCGGTGGCCGATGCCCCGCCGGTGCGCGACGCCATGAAGCGGATCCAGCGACGGATGGCGGAAGGAATCGATGTTGTGACCGAAGGCCGCGATCAGGGCTCTGTGGTGTTTCCGCATGCGGAACTGAAGGTTTTTCTGACCGCGTCACCCGAGGAACGTGCGCGACGCAGGCACCGCGAGGAAGTCGGCCGCGGCCATACCACCACGACACTCGAGTCGGTGCTCGCATCCCAGTCGCAGCGGGACGACGCCGACTGCTCGCGGCCGGTGGGCGCGATGCGACAGGCCGACGATGCCTTCCTGCTGGAGACCGATGGGCTGTCGGCCGAAGAGGTGGTGCAGCGTCTGGTGGACATGGCGCAAGCCTGCCGTCCGGGCCGGGAGCAGCCATGACTGTCGCACACAACACCGCCACCGACGACGGTGGAACTGGTCGGGACGGCGTCGGTGGCCAGCGAGGGCTTGGCCGCTTGCTGTACGACCTGCTGTGGGTGCTCTGTCGCACGCTGGCTGTCTGCGTGTTCGGATTCCGTGTGCGGTTTGCCGAGCCCTTGCCCCGGCAGGGCGGGCTGCTCGTCGTGTCGAGTCACCAGAGCCATCTCGACCCGCTTCTGCTGGGGCTGGCCGCCGATCGCAGGCTGTCGAGTCTCGCGCGAAGTTCTCTCTACCACTTCACGCCGTTCGCGGCGGCCATCACGGCGCTCGACGCCGTGCCCATCGACCGCAATGCCTCGATGGTGAAGACGATGAAGGCGATCATCAGTCGGCTGCGCGACGGCCGCGCCGTGGTCATCTTTCCGGAGGGCACGCGAACTGCCACCGGTCGGTTGGGAGAGATCAAGAGCGGCTTCGCGCTGTTGGCGAAGAAGGCCGCAGTGCCCATCGTGCCGGTGGCGATCATCGGCGCCTACGAATGCTGGCCACGCAGCAGGCTGCTTCCCCGCCCGGGCCGCATTCGCCTGGAATTCGGCCGCCTCATTCCGGCGGCGGAGATCGCGCGGCTCGACGAAGAGGCAATCCTCGAGCAGTGCACCGCCCAGCTCCGTGAACTCGACGCCAACGGCCGCCGCATCCGCGCCGGTCACAGGAATCCGTGAACTCCGGATGCTCCCGAGCCTGCTGCCACCGGGGAAACGCGGTCGGCGCGGCAGCAGCAAGCCGACACGTTACGGCAACGCACCGCCGTCTGCGGATCCAGCCGGACGGGTAAGCGCGACCCCCAGCTGCTCTGGTGGCGGCGCGGCACCGAATTCGATCTGCGGCACCGTCTTGATCGCGTGCCTGAGCGCCTGCTCCCAACTGGAGCGGATGTCGCCGAGTTCGGGGTCGCCGGCGTCGAGACGCCGGTATCGCCGAACAGAGAGATCGTCGTTCGCATACACCAGCAGGTCGATTGGCGGTCCGACAGCCACGTTGGAACGCATCGTCGAATCGAGCGAGATGATGGCATAGGTGACCGCCTGATCCAGCGTGGTTTCGCCGAAGCGGATGCCGCGGTCGAGGATCGGTCGGCCGTACTTGCTCTCGCCGATCTGGAGAAAGGGTGAGAGCCGTGTGCAGCGGAGCGGGTTGCCCTGCGCGTAGATCAGATAGAGCTGCGGCGACTCCCCCCTGATCTGGCCGCCGACGAGCAGATTGACCGAGAAGTTGATCTTGTCCCGCTCCATGAATTCCCGGTCGAGCGATCCCACCGCGCGGACCTGCTGCCCGACGCAGCGGGCGGCCTCGTAAAAGTTTGCGGCGCTGGCCAGCCCATCGCCGGCACGAAAATCCTGCTCGAGCCGCGTCATGACCGACTGGGTCAGGGAGAGGCTGCCGCTGGAGAGAATGGTGAACATCCTCTCCCCAGGGATCACGAAGTTGTGCATCTTGCGACAGATTTCGACCTGGTCGATCCCCGAGTTCGTCCGCGAATCGGAGGCGAGCACGAGCCCCTGATGGGTCCGAATTCCGACACAGTAGGTCATCAAATCCTCTGCTGATCTTGAAAGTGGCGCGAAACTTGCTCTCGTAGGGTCCGAAGAGAGTCGCAGACTAACGGACACGGTGTTTTCGTCAAGGAATACGGCGGATGACGTCCCACCCACTTGCGGCCGCTGCCCTTCGTTCGGGCACGGGATGCTCGCTTTCCGCGCAGGGAGGCCTGTTCGCCGGCTACGAACTCGGCGCCGCCTACGACGAGATGTTCGGCGGCATGCGGTCCGACGGGCCGGAGGCCCGTCCTCACTATCAGCCGCTCCACGAACGGCTCCAGCAGACGAGCCCTGACGATTTTCGCCGCCGCAAGGCCATGACCGATCTCTCGATGCGGCAGGACGGCGTGGGCTTCACGGTCTACCGTGCCGAGGAGGGAATCGAACGGGTCTGGCCGATGGATCCGGTTCCGCGAATCATTCCGGCCGTGGAATGGAGGCTGATCGAGGCCGGGCTCACCCAGCGGATCAACGCCCTGAATCTCTTTCTGTGGGACGTCTACCACGAACAGCACATCCTGCGGGACGGCGTGGTGCCTGCAGGGCTCGTGCTGCAAGGGGCCTTCTTCCGCCGGGAGTTCGTCGGGGTCGACGTGCCGCGGCGGATCTACATCCACATCTGCGGCACCGACCTGATCCGTGCAGCCGACGGCGAATATCTCGTGCTCGAGGACAACGCCCGCACGCCATCGGGCGTCAGCTACATGCTGCAAAACAGGCAGGTCATCAAGCGGGTGTTCCCGTCGCTCTTCAACGATTATGACGTGCTGCCCAACGACGACTATCCGGCGGCACTGCTCGACGTGCTGCAGTACATCGCACCGAAATCGGTGTCGCAGCCCACGGCAGTGCTGTTGAGTCCGGGCATGTACAACTCGGCCTACTTCGAACACAGCTTCCTCGCCCAGCGCATGGGGATCGAACTGGTCGAGGGACGCGATCTCCTCGTCGACGGCAACCGTGTCTTCATGCGCACGACACGGGGCCGCCAGCGTGTCGACGTCATCTACCGACGGATCGACGACGACTTCCTCGATCCGCTCACGTTCCGTCCCGACAGTGCCTTGGGCGTGCCGGGGCTCGTCAATGCCTATCGGGCAGGATCCGTTGCGCTTGCCAACAGCATCGGCACGGGCATCGCCGACGACAAGGGGATCTATCCGTTCGTGCCGGACATGATCCGCTACTACCTCAAGCAGGAACCTCTGCTCAGGAACGTCGAGACTTTCCGCCCCGAGATCCCGGCGCACCGCAGCCACGTTCTGGAAAACCTGGAGAAACTCGTCGTCAAACGGGTCAATGAATCTGGCGGCTACGGGATGCTCGTCGGCCCCGCCTCCACGAAAGAACAGCAGGACGAATTCCGCCGCATGATCCAGGCGAATCCGCGGGACTTCATCGCACAGCCCACGATCCAACTGTCTACGCACCCCACCTTCGTCGATGGCCGCCTCGAGGGCCGCCACCTCGACCTGCGGCCGTTCGTGCTCTGTGGCGAACGGGTGACGGTAACGCCCGGTGGGCTGACGCGCGTGGCGCTTCCCAAGGGCAGTCTCGTCGTCAACAGTTCCCAGGGTGGCGGCAGCAAGGACACATGGATCCTCGCCGACAGGACTTCCCCCGGCACTCGCACACCTTGAGGCCTCGCATGCTCAGCAGGGTCGCAGACGCGCTGTTTTGGATGAGCCGTTACCTCGAGCGGGCGGACCATCTCGCGCGGGCGGTGGATGTCACGTTTCAGCTCGACCTGGACCTGCACGGCGTGCTCGCCAACCCGGTGGAACTCGAGTGGAATTCGCTGCTGTCGCTGCTGCGACAGCCGCCGCCGCAACTCCGCGACGGAGAGCATCCCGTCGGTGCCGTGCAACGCTGGCTTCTGCTCGACATGACCAATCCCGGCAGCGTCATGTCCTGCGTCAACCGCTCGCGCAACAACGCCCGCAGCATCCGCGGCTCGATCAGCCCGCCCATGTGGAGGGAGCTCAATAAACTCTACTGGCGGCTCTCGGATTCGGGACTGCCGGCACGCGTGGCCGAGTCTCCGCACGACTTCTGCGAAGAGACCCAGATAGGCGTGCTCCTTTTCCACGGCGTGTGTCAGGCGACACTCATGCACGACGAGGGCTGGCACTTCATCCAACTCGGCCGGCACCTCGAGCGGGCCGAGAAAGTGCTCCGGATCCTCGACTCGAAGTTTGGCCTCCTCGAGCGGTCGGACACCGCCGATCTGCCCATCAACAATCTGCAATGGGGCGCGGTTCTCAAGAATTGCGCCGCCTACGAGGCCTACCAGCGTCTGTACATCAGCCGCGTCGAGCCCGAGCGGGTCGTGGAGTTTCTCCTCGCGAACCCCGACTTTCCGCACTCGGTGCGGTTTTGCCTCTCGCGGATCATGCAGTCGCTCACCGAGATCAGCGGCCGACTGCCCGATCGCTGCGACGACGAGGTGGTCCGAACGGTCGGGCGGCTGCTGAGCGATCTTGTCTATCTCGATGGCGACGCGCTCGACGGCGAGCGGCTGCACTCGTTTCTTGGCGACGCCCTCATCCGCTGCGCGCGAATCGGCAGCCTCCTTCAACAACAATACGCCCTGCAGTAGCAGCCGCCGGGCTGCCGGTACGGAGAAGCCTCGATGATCCTGGAAATCCAGCACGAAACCACGGTGGAGTATTCGCAGCCCGTCAGCGAATGGCTCTGCGAACTCCGCATGGAGCCTGTCAGTGACGCTACGCAGCGGTGCCACTCCTTCCAGATCAGCGTCGGACAGCCCGTTCCCCTCTGCCACTATCTCGACGGTTTCGGCAACCGAGTGCACCACTTCAACATCCTTCGACCGCCGACAACGCTGAGAATCCTCGCCGCCAGCGTCGTCGAGACGGAAGACTCCGGCATCGGCCCCATGGCGAGCCAGACGGCATTCTCGGCCGAGGCGACCGGCAACGACTGGGAGTTGCCGATCGAGGTGCTCGACTACCTGCCGCTCCGCGGGCCCGTCAGGTCCACTCCGCTTTTGAATCCGGTGCTCGCGGAACTGCGGCCGATGCCCCGGATGCGGGTCGGGATGTGGGTCTGCCAGGTCGCCGAGTTCATCCGCGGACGGTTCGAGTATGCCCGCGATGTGACCGATGCCACGTCGCCGATCGACCACCTGCTGGCCCGCGGCAAGGGAGTCTGCCAGGACTTCACACACCTGATGATCGCAGTCTTGCGGTCGTATGGCGTCCCCGCCCGCTACGTCAGCGGCTACATCCACCGCGAGAACAAGGAGTCGCAGAGCCATGCCTGGTGCGAGGTGTGGCTGCCCGATGTCGGCTGGACGGGGTTCGACCCTACGAACGGCTGTCCCGTGAGCGGCCATTTCGTGAAGACGGCGGTAGGCAGGGATTTTTCCGATGTCCCGCCCAACAAGGGCATCTACCGCGGCGTCGGAGACGAGCGTATCAAGGTCCGTGTCGCCACCCGGACGCTCGATCGCCTGCCGTCGCTGTCATGGCACGATCAACTCGCACCACTCGACGCCCCCGAGCATTCAGTGATACGGACAGCCCCGGTGTATACCGCCGAGGCAGAGGCCCAGCAGCAGCAGTAGCAGTCGTCGATGCTGCTGACGGCATGCCGCGATGTGACGGCCGGCGATCAAAGGCGATCACCGGCGATCAAAGGCCGGCCAGGGCGAGCAACTGCTCGGCGATATCGGCCCGCGCGGCGGCGATGATCGGCATCGGCTGCCGGACGTCGTAGGGGCGGCCATCGGTGCCCCAGTACACGCCTCCACGCTCCTCGACCCAGAGCTTGACCGGCAGCACGTCCCAGGCCATCTGCTTGGGAAACGCCGCCGAGTTGTCATGGATCACCGCCAGTCGCCGTTTGGTGCCCAGCGCCAGGCTCGCCATCGAGTGCGGAATCCGGCTCTCGATCGCCATGGTGTGGAGTCCGGTCCGCATCGCGTCGTGCAGCCGCACGAAGGCCGGATGGGATCGCCCGCTGTCACTCTGCGGATTGAAGAGCAGACAGCCCTCTTTGAGCGTGCCGATCGACGTGAAACCACCTGCGGGCAGCCAGCGAGTCCCTTCGTCGCTTGATTGGAGGATCGCAGCCCCGCGGCCGCGTTCCGCGATGCCGAGCGTCGTGCCGTCGAGCGACAGCATCACGGAAACCAGTGGCTCGCCGTGCTGCAGGCAGGCGACCATCGGCCCGCAGAGTGCCGTCTCACCGCAGAGCGACGCCGTCGTGCCATCCAAAGGATCAATGAGCCAGGCCTCGGACAGGGCATGGAGATCGGGCGCGTCGGCACCCTCCTCCGAGATGATGGGCATCTCCTTGATGGCCCTGATCGCCAGACTGATATGGCGGTCGAGGCTCAGGTCGAGTGCGGTCACGTAATCGCCGACCGATTTCTCCTTGATCGCTGGCCCGGTCTCCGCCGGGCCAGGTCCGTCGGCCGCCTCACGCCCCCCCGCCACCTCGCTCTCCCGCAAAGCCTTGTCGGTGGCGTCGATCACCGCGCTGGCCACGGCGACCGCCTCGGCCGACACCAGCCGGTCGGTCCGCTCCGCTTTCTCGAGCGTGCGGAGGAGTTCGGATCGGAACCGCAATCCAGATCGCATGGCAGGCCATCCCAGGAACGATGATTCTCGGCACGCCGTCGTGACGAACGCTCGGGAGAATGTAGCCTGCTCCGTGAAATCCGTGTGCGGCATCCCGCCAAAAGAGCCCGCGCTACTGCGGCGCGGCACGGGCCCGCTTGAACGGATCGACCGTGCCGCCGCCGGGTCCGGGCGGTGGCGCCGAGGGCGACTGGCCAAAGGGGAGCAGCTTCGGCCAGTCGAGATTCATGCCAGGCCACTGCGGCGTGGCAGCCGCCGGCGGACCCGACGCATTGGCCGCAGGAGGCACCCCGGCCGCCGGTGGCCCAACACCATCGGCCGGCCGCGGGCCCACCTCCGGTAGGGCCGCGGGCACGGCGTCGGGGCCGGCCAGCAGCTCGCTCGGCTGAGGGAAACCCGAGGGGACCGCAGCTGGCTGAGGAGTGGACACGACAGTGGCCGGAATGCCGCCAACGCCGCGGTCCAACACCCGAATCGAGACATCGTCAATCCGTGCCTCCCCCATGCCAGTGAGCGCGAACGTGACCGTGAGCGGCTCATCGACGGCGTCCGCCGGCACGATGCGGTAGAGCACGAGCCGCCGCCATGCCGGCGTTGTACCCACACGTTCAGCGAGCGCGGGACCACCGAGGGAGTCGAAGACGAGCAGCCCGTCGACACTTCCCTTGATCGGTCGCGGCACCCAGACACGGGCCTGAATTTCGAGCAATCTGCCGGGTGGAACTCGCACCGCCGGCGTTGTCACCCAGACCGGCGGCGTCTCCACCACCACGGGCGCGTCGGCGGCCGACGTCGGCTCGGCTTTCATCGAAAGGCTGCCGGTGCCGGCAGCGGGCTGGGATCGGTCGATTTCCACGGCGGAGCGGAGTGTCTGTTGTTCGAGCGCAAAGTGACGCCAGCCCGCCGCGGCAAGATCCTCGATGCGCTCCATGCTGCCGCCTGCCAGCAGCTCCGCCGTGGGGGCGGTCGCCGACAGCGCGTCGATGAACCGCCAATGCTCCGCGAGCGTGGCATCGGAGGTGGAGAGCGGACTGGCCACCATCGAACCGGTGGCCAACACGCCGCGCTCCCACGCCAGACGCTCCACCTGTCCACCGATGGCGGCGGCACGACGCAGACTTTCGATCGCCACGGCAGGATCGGCTGCCGACGCGTCGGCCTGCTGCATGTCTCGCTGGGCCTCGGCGAGCATCGCGGCCACCGGCAGGTTGCCCATCGCCGTGGCTGGCAGACGGCCGAGCAGACTGGCGTTGTCGGCCAACACGCCCGCGGCCATGGCACGTGCCGAGGCGAGCTCGAGAGGAATGAGTCCGCGGACGCGTTCCTGCACGTGCGCTGTCACCGCCGGATCGCCACTGAGCAGCACCAGCGAGTGCGCACGAAATGATTCGAGTGTGATCGCGATTCCGCCCGTCACCCGTTTGTGCCGCAGGGGACGCAGGCCGCCGGGCGACACCTCCCACGCCTGATGCGCCTCCGGCACGCCGGGCACCAACAGCGTGAGCGGCTGGGCATTGCGGGGAATGTCGCCGTGATAATGCCGGGCCACGATCTGTGATCCCTGAACGCACCGCCAAGCGACCACCATCCGGGCCCGGGCTGTCTCCAGCACGAACGCCTGCACCTCGGGATCGCTCGACTGCGCAGCCGCCGCGAACCGTCCCGCGGCGCCCCACGGCTCGAGCAGTTGCAACTGGAGATTCATGGAGAGCGAGGCCGCCGCCCGGGCCCTCGACTCGTGATCATCGCCATCGATCCGCCGGGTTGAGGAGAACAGGATTCCTCGCGTGCCGGCAGAGACCGCCGCCAGCGATGCCAGGCAGAGGCTTTCCGGATCGACCGCCAGCCCCTGCCCGCCGATGCCCGACAGTGCCTCGGCCTGCCGCGACGTTCGCGGATCGATCTCGGTCGAAAGCGCGGCCAGAATCGGCGTGCCGGGACGGGTGAGCCGGGGCCGTTCCCTGAGCCAGGCGAGATAATCGAGAAGTTCGAGGCTGGTGCCCAGAACAGTCCGCCGCGCGACGAGCATGTCGACGTGCCGCGACACGGCACGCAGTCCCGAGTCTGCGGCTGCAATCAACGGGCGACTGCCGCGGGTATCGCAGGTCCGCACCCGCCGCACCCGCTCGGCGAGACTTGCAACGTCGTTTTCAGCCAGCCCGCTGCCCATGTCCCAGAAGAGCACCCGGTCCCAACGGGCTGAAAAAGTGGGGAGCGAGTCCGCGTCGCGGATATCAACGTCGGGCAGATCGGGAGGTGGCGAGATGAGCCACACACCCGCTCGCTGCGCCTCGGCAAGCAGATCGGCGGTCGCAGGTGCCGAGAGCCGCACGCAGTTGAAGCCGAGTCTCGCGATCGTCTCGAGAGGTTCGCCGTTGTGGTCGAGGCTGCGTGGGAAGAAGGGCAACCCGCCCACCTCCAGCACTCCCCGTGTCAGGGCCGCACTTGGAGCCACCACCTGCGCCGAGGCCGACTCGGTGAACGCCGCCTGCTGCACCTGGGACGCTCCGCTTCCCTCGCCGGAGGCGTCCGCCCGGGCATGGCGCACGGTGGCGGGAATGACGTTCTCCACGCGCAGGTCATCGATCGCCAGATCGTAATGGCCTGGGCCGGAGTAGAGCTCGAGCACGAGATGGGTGATGACGGCGCCTGCGAGGCTGCCGTTCGGGCCGTGCTGGGCGCGGATCGCGGCGAGTTGGCGATCCAGTCCGGTCATGATGTCGCCCGCTTCCAGCAACTCCCAGCGGTCCGGAGATCGGGAGGCGGTGCCCTGCACCACCACGTCGAGCGGTCGGCCCGTGCGCCGAGACGACACGTTCGGCAAGGCAACTCTCACTCCGAACCGGACGGCCGCACGATTGGCCTTCACCCAGACAGAGGCACGGAATTCATCGATGACGCTCGCCGGTCCGACAGGGAACTGCAGTCGCAGCGTCGAGCCCGCGGAGGCGTTCAGCACGATCCCCTCGCCCGAAGTGCCGCGGTGGGCGGCATGGCTCGCAAGGGCGTGGCCTGTCAGACGCGGCCCGCAGTCGGCTTCGGCAAGCGACCAGAGGGGGCGTTGGCCCTCGAAATCCTCCTCAACGTCGGCGGCCCGGGCTCCGATCGCCCCCAGCAGCAGCATGCTCCAGCCCGCCGCCAGCAGGAGGGGACGAACGGGCAACGGCGGCAGGCTAGGCGGACCGAACATGGAATCTCCAGCGGGGGCTGTGTCGATAACAGCCTCGAGAACCGTGGGCTTGTAGCACCCGGATCGTTGCAGGCTCCAGAGCGCTGCCGGCGAACCTCAAAAACAGCCCCCGGGGCCCGGTCCGCAACCGCCGACCGGCCGGTTCTGCGACCTGTGCCGAAAGATCGGCGTTGCCCAGCGGAAAGCCTGCCGATTTTCCGGATGCAACGGCCGAAATCGGCGGCAAGAGCATGAACATTCGGTTAGGATCTCCGTAGAGTCTTTCGCGCGTGCCCCGCCCGCCCGCCCGCCCGCCCGCCAGCCAGCCCGCCAGCCAGCCTGCCCAGCCAGCCTGCCCAGCCAGCCTGCCCTGCCCGCCTGCCCTGCCCGCCTGCCTTCCGCATCCCGCCAGGTCTCTGCCGATTATGACGCCGTCGACGGCTGACGAACTCGCCCACCGTCTCGAGCAGTTGGATCTCGTTCAGGCGGCACACCTCGATGCCGCCTGGAACGAACTCGGGGGGCACAATGTGCCCGTGCAAGAGTTTGGTGCCACCCTCGTCCGCCACGAACGGCTGACCGGCTATCAACTCGACCGGCTCCTGCGCGGTGAGATGGACGGATTCTTTTACGGCAGGGCGAAGATCCTCTACCAAGTGGGCGCCGGATCCTTCTCGCGGGTCTATCGGGCCATCCACGCCGACAACGGACGGATTCTCGCGGTGAAGGTGCTGCGCAGCCGCTACAGTTCCGATCCGGAGAAATGCCAATCGTTCCAAAGGGAAGGGGAAATGGGCCGGCTTCTCCGGCATCCCAACATCGTTGCCATCGAGGAAGTTGGCAGGGAATACAACTCCAGCTACATCACCATGGAGTTCGTCGAGGGGCAGACTCTCCGGGAGTTGGTGCGAGTCCGCGGGGCAATCGACCTGCCACGGGCGCTCGGCATCACACTGCAGCTTGTCCAGGGCCTTGAATACGCCCATACCCTCGGCGTGACCCACCGCGACATCAAGGCCTCCAACGTGCTCGTCTCCTTCAGTGGCCAGGCGAAGCTCGTGGACTTCGGTCTCGCCAGCGGCGATACGACGGCGAGCAAGGCGCTGCGTCGCTCGGGTCAGCCACGCACCGTCGATTACGCGACTTTGGAGAGCATCGGCAAGGTCAAGGACGACAGTGTCCGCAGTGACATCTACTTTCTTGGCACGGTCGCCTACCTGGCTCTCTGCGGGGTTTCGGCCCTGACCGAATCACGCGATCGGGCTGTCCGCACCGATCCACGTCGCTTCACCGGGGTCGAACCGCTCGCCTGGCGGGCACCGGAACTGCCCCGTGACGTCACCGAACTGGTCACGCGCATGATGCATCTCAATCCGCATGAGCGCTGGCAGTCGGCATCGGAGCTGCGGCGGGCCCTGGAGCCGTTGGTCGCAAGATATGCGGCCGGGGGCACCCAGCCAGGATCGGCCGGCGTTCGCGGCGGCGTCGCGAAAAAGACCTCGGACAAGCCGGCAACCGTACAGCCGGCCGTGAAGGGCACGCTGATGCTGGCGGAGGCTTCCGCCGCTGAACAGGGCGAACTGCGGGGCTTCTTCAGAAACCTCGGCTACAAGGTGCTGCTGACGGAAAACCTGCAGCGTGCGATGGATCGTTGCTCCGCGTCGCCGCCGGCGGCCGACTGCCTCGTGATCAGCGGAGCGTCGTTTGGGGAATCGGGCGTCGATGCTTTCAACACGATGGCAGAAAATCCGTTCCTCCGAAACGTTCCGGCGGTTCTGCTCCTCGATCCCGCCCAGCCTGAATTGGCTGAGCTTGCCAAGGTGGACGACCGTCGCCGGATGGTCACGGTGCCGCTGAAGACGGATGAACTGACCGACGTGCTCACAGCCCTCCTCGGTTGACAGGCCGACTTCGCTCAGCAGAACAGCTCGAGGCTCCTCGAGCTTTCGCCGACGCCTTTGCCTGTCTTTCCTGGTTTTGTCACGCCGCTGTTCCGACTCTCTTGGCGGCGTTTAGATGTAGTACATCGGCTCGCTCAGAGCGCGGGAGCGTTCCACGAGGTCGGCGAACGTGATGCCCCGCAATGTCTCCGTCTCAGCCTTGGCCACCTGCCGCCAGGCGTCGAGAAGCACAGTCACCGCGCGGGACCGACCGGCGAGGTCGGCCGTGACAGCCGTCAGGAGTTCATCCGGGCCTTCGATGACGCGAAACACATCCTCCAGCGTGATTTCCGCGGGTGGGCGGGCCAACTGGTAGCCGCCTGCGGCGCCGCGGGTGCTGACGACAAACCCCGCTCCCTTCAGTTGCAGCAGGATCTGCACCAGAAAACGGGCCGGCACGCCATGGGCCTCGCAGATCGAGCGAATCCGCACCGGCTCGTCGGAGGTCCACTGCCGCGCGAGCTCGAGCACGGCAATTGCGGCGTATTCGGTCTTCGCTGAAAGTCTCATCCAAATACCTTTTGCAAGCCACTTTCCATGTCCCGCGCCCGCACGCCACACCCGAAGCCTGCCGGCCGTTCAATGATCACGGGAATGGAGACCGCACTCCGTCTTGGCCGTGCCGCTCCAACGACCGGCCCGTTCATCCTCGCCAAAGGAAACGGCCCGGGTGCACGGCCAGCAGCCGATGGAGATGTATCCCTGATCGTGCAGCGGGTTGTAGGGAACGTCTTCCCGGATGACTGCATCCCATACCTTGGCTTTCGTCCAGTTCGCCAGCGGCGAAATTTTCGCCACGTTGAACTTGTGGTCCCAGCCGACGATCGGGGCGACTGCCCGATCCGGACTCTGGTCGCGGCGGATGCCGCTCATCCAGGCATCGAATCCCGTGAGCACACGACGAATGACGGCAATCTTGCGGTCAGCACAGCAGCGGGTGGGATCCGAACCGTGAAGCGGCCCGCCGTGCAGCCGTTCGTATTCCTCAACTGTCGTCTCCGGTCGCTCCAACGACACCTCGATTCCATACCGACGGGCGATGCGATCGCGGAGTTCGAGCGTCTCGTTGAACTGGTAGCCCGTGTCGAGATTGAAGACGAAGGTCTGCGGAGCGATCGTGGCCAGCCAATGAATGATCAGGCAGCCCTCCGGACCGAATGCGGTAGCCATCGTCAACCGTTGCCCATACCGCTCCACCGCCCAGGAAATGATCTCGGTGGGTTCGAGCCCTTCCAGGGAACGGTTGGCATGGGCCAGATCTTCGAGCACCTCTGGCGAGACGCCGTTGGAACCCGTTTCAATGCCGTTCAATCCCATGGCGACTGCCCGCGGTCCGGAATGCTCAGTGGGCCCGGAATTCAGCACTGCCCGAATCCTGCATAAGTTGCCCAGACAGGTTAACAATAGGCTCTTGCTCGGGAATTATCGACCCTCTGGCGGTCAGCCACGCACGAATGGCCCCTAGAACCGGAAAGTTCCCCGTTTTCCCCCGACCTTCCTACCCGCCCATGCTGGTGGAGTCCTAAAACAGCTTTTACGGCAGCCTTTTCGGCAGCCCCTTCGCTGCCGCGGTGGCACAGTGAACAATGCCCGCCGCGGTCCGCGGACAGTGGCAGTATGCCCATCTTCCCCGCGACCAGTTTCCTCGCGACCAGTTCC
>JBIIMX010000194.1:0-6197 GCA_044337765.1 Pirellulales bacterium
AGCCTTCGGGAGGCGAGGTCGCGGGCTGTGGATGATGTGCCGCAGACTGTGTCGGCGAGCGTGGCGAGGTTGCCCCGCGTGGGCGGCGGCTGGATGCGAGGATAGAAACGCCAGCCGAAGGTGTCGGTGCCGTGCGTGAAGCCGACGGCGGTTTTGTTGAGAGAGATGGTGGCCAGATCGGTCTCCAGTCGACGGGCATAGCGGGCGAGCGCCTGTCCGTTGGCCCGGCCGCTGGCAAATGCCATGGCCATCGCCATCTGCATTTCGCGGCGCTGGGCATATTGCTCTTCGATGTTTTGTTCCTGGCTGACTGGATCGAGCGCAAACACGCGGATCGGCCAGCGGCGGCGAACGTATGCGTTGAAGGCCGCCCGTGCCTCAAGGGAAGGGTTCGGCCCGCAAAACGGCCCCGCGCAGGCGTCGGGCATGCCGGCGGCGTGCCCCTTTGCGACACCGCTCTCCCGCATGTCTGCGGCAAGCCGCTCGTTGAGGAGGGCCGATTCCACGAGGATGGCCCAGGCGAGGACGGCGGTGGTGGTGCGGCAGATGCGGCACGGCGGGCGGGCATTGGAGCAGGGTGACATGCAGTCTGTGCCGGGGCCGGCTGCGACGGCTGCTGCCGCATCGGAAGCGAGGCCACCAGAGTGCATGAGTTCGTCGGATGAGTATTCGGCGGGAATGGCGTCGTCGATGCCGAGGGATTCGAAGAAGGCCCGCCGCCGCAGTTCCAGTTCGTTTATCCGGCGGCTGCGGATGAGTTCGGCGAGGTTCCAGCCGGGCAACTCGGCCCAGACGTGCTGCTGCCGCTCCTGTGCCAGGAAGTCGTGGGCGGCCTCGAGTTCCGTCGCGAGAAAACTGCGGACCTGCGGATAGTCGATGCAGGGGGTGTTGGCTGGGTCGGCGCCGAGGGCTTCGTAGGTGCTCTGGAGCAGCAGCACGACCTGCCTTTGGCCGATCACGTCGACCATCTGTTCGGCAGGCAGTGGCATGCGTGCTCGCCGCATTTTGGGCGTGGGCACGGAGACAGACCGCGACCGGATGCCCTGCAGGGCGGCGGTGGAGAGCGTGGCATCGACGGGGTTTTGGAGAGCCTCTCGAACGGCGGCCGTGTTTACGGCAAACGTCAGCCCCGGCGCGAGCAGGTCGACGATGTCGTTGAGCACGAGGGTGCGGAAGGTGGTGGGGAGGAGTTCGTCGCCGAGTTGCGGGTCGGCGGTGACGGTGATTTCAGCTCCGTGGCCCATCTGGGTGTGTTGGCCTGGGGTGATCGAGACGGGAATTCGTACGAGGTTCAGGGAGTAGCCCGGGGAGTCGGCGATGTCGTCGCCTTCATTGATCCTCCGCAATTCGTGGAGGTGGTTGAGATACCGAGAGAGGTGGTCGAGGTGGATGGTCGGTTCGAGGCTGACGGCGTTGCCGTCGTCGAGTCCGAACGTGGCGAAGGGCTGGGCCGTGGCTGCGAAGGGGGGTGTGCGGGCGATGACGGTCTCGCCAGCAGTGCCGCCGACGGGGTTGGAGATCAGGTTTGTGACGCTGGCCGTGACCTCGGTCGGTTTGGGCGTGCCTCCGCGGCCGTTCGGGGCGGGCGTGTCGCCGAGGGCGAGGGCGAGGCCCAGAAAGGCCTGATCGCTGCGACGCAGGCTGGCGTTGTTGAGTTCTTGATAGGCCCCCAGCTGGGCCCGGAGTTGCTCGTCGTATTCGTAGCGGGCCCGTGTGAGCCGGTTTTGTCCCCAGACGTCGGGGTGTTTGGCCACGATCGAGCCGTAGGCGTTGATGTGGCCCTTGAGCCAGTCGATCTCGTCGGCCAGTCTCGTGACGAGATCGTCCTCGCAGGCGGGCGGCTTCTTGCGGTGTAGGGCCCGCACCGGAGCGGTGAGACCGTGCAGCATGCCCCCGAGTTCGCCCGCGAGAACGGCAGGGGCGGTGGTCGAGGCGGCGGTGCTGCCGACGAGCATCGCGCCCAGGCAGATCAGCTTTGAAACGGGCGTCCTCATTGCTTGCGACCGCTCCCCGGTGTTGGTATCGTCCCGCTCATCGTGAGGCCTCACGACAGGGGGCACTCATGCGATCGTCACCACGGGATGAACCTGCCCAATCGGAAGCCTTATGACGGCTTTGCCTACCCATTTTTTCAGGCTTGAACCACCCTCGGGTGGGGTTTTTGAGGAGGGGTCGCATCATGCGGTTGATTCGTATGGCTGGCCGTGCTGAGCGGCGTCGGCAGCCTCTTCAGTGCATTGTTCCGCCCTACATGCTCGAGCAGCTCGCGCGGTCTTCGCATGCCAGGGTTCGCGACCAGGCGATCGCGGGGCTGTCGCAGTCGGCGGCGGTGCGGGCGGTGCGGGCCTTTGCCCAGAACGTGCCGGGCATGATGGCGGTGCCGTCACCGGCGGCGACGAAAAACAGGCTCATTTACGACGCGCGTCGAAGGGAACGGCTGCCGGGCAAGCTCGTGCGGAAAGAGGGAGACAAGAAGTCGGCCGATGTGGCGGTGAACGAGGCCTACGACTATTCCGGCGACACCTACGACTTCTTCCGCGAGGTGTTTGGCCGGAATTCGCTCGACGACAACGGCATGACGCTGATTTCGAGCGTGCATGTGGGGGAGGCGGATGGTTCTGGAAAGTATCAGCCCATGGACAACGCCTTCTGGGATGGCAGCCAGATGGCGTATGGCGATGGCGATGGGCGGATTTTCCAGCGGTTTACTCGATCGCTCGATGTGGTCGCCCATGAGCTCACGCACGGGTTGCAGTCGTTCACGAGCAACCTCGAATACCGCAACCAGTCGGGGGCGCTCAACGAGCACTTTGCAGATGTGTTTGGGGTGCTTGTGCGGCAGTGGCGGCGTGGGGAGACGGCTGAGAAGGCGAGCTGGCTGGTAGGCAGCGAGGTGCTGGTGTCGGCCCCGACGCGGCGGGGGATTCGCGACATGGAGCATCCGGGCACGGCGTATGAGGGCGATCCCGATTTGGGCACCGACCCGCAGCCGGCCCATATGAAAAACATCTACACGGGCGGGGCGGACAATGGCGGTGTGCACCTCAATTCCGGGATTCCGAACCGGGCCTTTGTGCTCACCGCCAAGGCTTTGGGTGGCAATGCCTGGGAGACTGCGGGGCGGATCTGGTTCGACGCGATGCTGCAGCTTTCGCGGCGGAGTCAGTTTCAGGACATGGCTTCGATCACGGCCCAGATAGCGGGTGATACGAGTCGGTTTGGCAGGGACGTCAAACGGGCGGTTCAGGAGGGGTGGAAGAAGGTCGGGCTCTAGGCTTGGTTCACACAAGTTGGAAACTTGTGGCCACGGGGGAGAGCCCGTGGAGGCGAGTTTCCAACTTGCCGTGTCCGCATGCCACCGTGGCGGCGAGTTTCCAACTTGCCGTGTCCGCATGGTGGCCACGGGGGGGCCGGAACGCTCAGGCGGCTTCGGTCAGGAGACGGCCTTCGCGAATCACCCAGACGCCTTCCCGGTTCGCCAACTCCACCGACACTGGCGAGATCGCGTCGCAGGCGACAAACGCTTGGGAACGCTCGCCGATCTTTTGCAGCACAGCCGCTCGGCGAGCGGCCCGAAGAACGTCGTCATTATCTGCGGTGAACGAGACCTCGCCGACGAGGTAGATCTTTTCGCCGTCGATGGTGCCGGTGGCGACGAGATCGGACCGACGGAGCTGGTCGAGATCCTCCGCCGAAAGCTCGCGGACTGCGGGGCGTGTTTCAAGCGATTCGATCACATCCATCGCGCCAACGACACGACACCGCTTGATCTCTCGGCCCACAAAAGCGGGAAGATGCTTGCCCACAACCCACTCGAGCGCCCAGCCAGCCGTTTTGTTGGTGCGGATGTCGAGCGTCCGCATTGAGCCGCTGAGGTCTTTGACCGCACTGGAGAGTTCGCGGATCTCCAAGGCCATCCCTCTGTGTTCCTTGGCAAGCTCCCGCACCTCGGCGCTGGTGAGCTTTTGCTGGTCGGCAAGCTCCCGCACCTCAGCGCTGGTGAGCTTTTGCTGGTCGGCAAGCGACCGCACCTCGGCGCTCGTGAGCTTTTGTTGGTCGGCAAGCGACCGCACCTCGGCGCTCGTGAGCTTTTGCTGGTCGGCAAGCGACCGCACCTCGGCGCTCGTGAGCTTTTGCTGGTCGGCAAGCGACCGCACCTCGGCGCTCGTGAGCTTTTGCTGGTCGGCCAGTTCCCGCAGGGCCACGCGGAGTTCGTGCATGTCGGAGCGGGTGGCGAGTGCGTCGTGTGACTGGACAAAGACTTCCGTGAGCACTTCTGCCTGCGGGGGCGTGAACACTTTGATCAGTTGATCGCGAATGGAATCGGCGAGCATGAGGGTGTCCTCCGGAGGGTAAGTGTACGCAGGTATATGCTCTCGTCAAGAGGCCGCGAGGCCTCCCAGAGCGGATTCCACAAGTTGGAAACTCGTGGCCACGAGGAAGGCTCCCGTGGAGGCGAGTTTCCTAACTTGCCGTGTCTCCGGCTGGTTTTCCCTACCAACTGTCCAACAAGCTCGGGCCAGCCGTGCGGCACATTTTTTGGACTCCAAAAAAAGATTCGAACTTTTCCCCTCGAGGTCCGTACCATTTCCTCCGTGACGCGGATGGGGCGGACAGCCTCATTTCCCGCACCGCGGATGAGGAGGCGACAATGAGTCGCAGGGATATCTCACCGATGCGGTCTTTGGGGGGTTCGCAGTGCGAACCTCCCCGGCTCTCCCGGTGGCGGCCCTCTCCCGCCTCTGACTTCCAGGCCTGCGACCTTCCTGACCCCGCCCTCCGGCGGGGTCAAGCGTTTCAGGCCTCTTCTTTTCTGTCAGTTTCCCCTCTCCCAATCTCTTCTATGGCGACCCATGTCGGTCGCCGTCTGCACCAAGTTTTTATGCCATGAAAGGCAGGGTAGTGCCATGAGAATGCAGCGTCGTTCCGGCTTCTCACTTGTCGAACTGTTGGTGGCGATCACGATCATCACGGCGATCGGGGCCGTTCTGCTGCCGGCTCTTCAGTCGGCGCGGGAGGCGGCCCGGCTGACATCCTGCCGCAACAACATGTCGCAGTTGTCGAAAGGCATGATCCAGCACGAGACGTTTCACGGATATTTTCCGTCTGGCGGGTGGAGCCCGCAGTGGCTCGGGGTGGCCGACCGGCAGGGCGATTCATCGCAGCCTGGGGGCTGGGCCTTTGGCGTGCTGCCCTATATCGAGGAACTCAGCACGCGGAATCTGGTGGCCAAGGTTCCGGCTGGTGGCGAGTCGGCGGCCTACACGAAGCTTTTGACCGCGTCGTTGCCGACGTTTACGTGTTCGTCGCGGCGAGGGTCGCGGTCGCTGCCGCTTTCGAACACGTCGTTTCAGGGAGGAGCGGTGACGCTGTCGAGGGCCTCGCGGAGTGACTATGCGGTGAATGGCGGGTCGGGTGGGTTGGCAGCGGCAGGTTTTGAGGGGCTTTGCCCGCGGCTATCGGCGTATGCGTCGGCGATTTCTGCTGCCTCGAAAAAGTCGGGCTCGAAGAAAGTGACGATCTGCCATGCTCCTCCGGGCAATCCGACGAAGGGCAACACGTTGAACATTTCTGTGTCGGGTCTCAATGGGCATCAGAATCATGCTGACGACAAGCTCGGAGCGTGTGATTCCTGCGATGATCCGGTCGACACGATCCTCTCGAGCCCGGCGAGTCTTGGGGAGGGTGACACGTGGCGGAGGATGTCGCTGGCTGACAAGCTCACGAACCTCAGCGACATGGGCATTCCGGATGTGATCCAGGACGGCATGGGTGGCCGGATGACGCGGCTGCAGGCGGCGAGCGTGTATGACGGCCTTTCAAACACTTATCTGATCGGCGAGAAGTATGTGGCGTCGAATACCTATGGTTCTGGCGCGGATCAGGGTGACAGTGCACCCATGATGGCTGGGTATTCGAGCAACAATTCCCGGTGGGGCATTGCTCGGCCTGCTCGTGATGCGAGGGGCGTTTCGAATCCGCGGGCGTTTGGCAGCGGTCACGTGGGTGGGTGGAACGCAGCCTATGCCGACGGCATGGTGCGAACGGTCAGCTTCGACATTGATCCGACGCTTCACGTGCAGTTGTCGAGCCGCAACGACGGCAAGGGCATGCCGCCGCAGTGACCCCCCGCCCCCCGTGGCGGCGAGTTTCCAACTTGCCGTGTTGCCCGGTCCCCCGGTCCCCCCGCCCCCCCG
>JBIIMX010000195.1:0-6148 GCA_044337765.1 Pirellulales bacterium
ACATCTTCGACCAGTCGTGGTGAGGCCGCAGATAGGGAGTGTGGACGAGCACGTAGAGCGCCTCGCCCCCGGGGGGCGCGACGCCGGGTTCGGTGACGGCTGGTGCGCAGACATAACAGGTCGGGTCAGGGGCCGGCTCGCCGCGGCGGTAGATCATTTCGAACTCCTCGTGCGGATCATGCGAGAAGACGAAGTTATGGTGGATCAACTGCTCATAGCGCTTGTCGAGGCCGAGGTAGAGCACGACGCCCGAGCAGGCCGGTTCGTAGCGGCGACGTTGCAGGAAGCGATCGCGCGGCTGGCCTTCCACCAGTTCACGGTGCGTGCGGACGCTGTCGGAGTTGCTGACGACGGCGCCCGCGAGAATCGTCTCGCCGGCCTCCGTTTCGACACCTCTGACCCGGCCGCCCTCCACAATGATCCGGCGGATCGGCGTTCGCGTGCGGATCTCCACTCCCAGGTCGACGGCCAGGCTGGCCAACGCTCGTGGCACGGCACCGGTGCCGCCGCGGGGATACCAGACGCCGTCGTTCGACTGCATGTGGGCGATGCCACAGAGAACCGCGGGCGAGGCTTCAGGAGAACTGCCGACATACTGCGTGAAGTGGTCGAGCATCTGGGCCGTCCGCTGGTCGGGCACGAACGAACGCACGGTTCCCGCCACGCTGCGGCCGGGCCTCATCCCCATCACTTCCTTGACGATCGAGAACGACATGCCACGGCGGGCGTCGAACATGTCTTTCAATCCCCCGACGCTCCGCCAGAAGAAAAAATCGTCGGAGATCCGGTGCAGGCGTTCGGACAGTTCCATGAACCGTGCGTAGCCGTTGCCGCTGCCTGTGCCCGGGGCGTAGGCGTCGAGCGTGGCCCGCATCCGCTCGACGTCGGCGAAGAGATCGAGACTGGTGCCGTCGTCGAAGAAGCTCCTCCACTGGGGATCGAGAGGCACGAGATCGAGGTGGTTCTCGAGTTCGCGGCCCGCCTCGGCGTAGATGCGCTTGAGCACGCGCGGAATCGTGAGGATCGTCGGGCCCATGTCGAAGCGAAAGCCCTGCTCATTGAGAACGGCCGCCTTGCCGCCGACCCATGGATTCTTGTCGCAGAGCGTCACGGCATAGCCGCGGGCCGCGAGCGTGCAGGCCGTCGCCAGGCCGCCGAGACCGCCGCCCACCACCACCACCCTGTTGTGTTCACGCGACTGTTTCATCGTGCCGTCCTCGGCTGTGTGTGCGTTGTGCGGATGCGTTTTCTGTTGATTTGGATGTCCATGAGTCGAAGGTCACACCGCTTGCACGGGTTCCTTGCCTCGGATCATGGAATCGGCTGACGGTCGCCGGCCCTGGCTGCTGCCGTCGATCCCCAGGTCTTTCAACAACAGGTCGGAGGCGATCCGGGCCGAGGAATAGATCACCGGCAGACCGCTCCCTGGATGGGTACCGCCACCCACGAGGTAGACCGCGTCGAGATCCTCGAACCGGTTGTGCGGACGCATGTGCAGCATTTGGGCGAGGTCGTGCGACAGGTTGAACGTGGCACCGCGGTAGATCTCGTAGCCGTCCTGCCAATCGTCGGGCGTGAGCATCTTCTCGTAGCGGATCCGATCCCGAACGCCGTGGATACCCAGACGTTCGAGTTGGTCGAGCGCCACCTCCCGATAGCCCGCGGCCTCCCTGCGCCAGTCGACATTGGGATGGCGGTGGGTGACGGGAATCAGCAGATAGAGCGTGCTCATCCCGGCCGGCGCGAGCGTGGAGTCGGTGACGCCGGCATTTTGCACGTACATCGACGGGTCACTGCCGAGCCGGTGCCGGCTCTCGATGTCGGCGATATTTTCGCGGTAGTTCTTCGAGAGATAAATGGTGTGGTGCGGGATCTCGTCATAGCGGCCGTCGATGCCGAGATAGAGCATGAACGTTGAGCACGAGAACCGCTTCGAGGCGATCTTCCGGTCGCTCCAACGGCGACGCAGTCGATCGGGCACGAGCCGCGTCATCGTTCGGGCGAAGTCGGCGTTGACCACGGTCGCATCGGCCGCGTACGTGGCCCGTGCGGTACGGACCGCCGTCACCTTCCGGCCGGCGAAATCGAGCGACTCGACCGGTTCGCCGTAGTGGATTTCCACTCCCATGTCGGTTGCGATGCGGGCCATCGCTGCCGAGACGGCCCCGCAGCCACCGATCGGATGGAAGACGCCGTGCTCGTACTCGAGAAACGACAGGATCGAGAACAGGCTCGGGCACCGGAACGGAGACATGCCGAGATATTTCGACTGGAACGTGAATGCCAGCCGGATCCGCTCGTCGGAGAAAAAGCTGCCCAGTTCGGCGTCGAGGCTCTTCCACGGCTTGAGGATCGGCATCAGTTTGAGCAGGTCGGGAGTGGCAAGGTCCATCCAGCTCTCGAAAGGCTGCTCCAGAAAGGGCGCGAACCGGACGAACTTTTCACGATTGGCCACCATGAACCGGGTGAAGGCACCGCGGTCGGCTGGCGACAGGCGGGAGACCTCCGCCTCCATCCGAGCGGTGTCAGGCGTCGCCAGGAGTTCCCCACCGGCGCCGAAGACGAGCCGATACTGCGGGTCGAGGCGGACCATCTCCACCTCCCGTCGCAGGTCATAGCCGCTGTCGGTGAAGATCTCGTCGAGGACACGCGGATAGAGGAAGAAGGTAGGGCCCAGGTCGAAGCGAAACCCTTCGGGCGTGGTGATCGTGCTGGTCCGCCCGCCCGGTGCGTCGAGCCGCTCGAGAATCCGCACGTGAAGCCCGGCCCGAGCCAGCAGCATCGCGGAGGCAAGTCCACCAGGGCCTGCTCCGATGATATTGACCGTTCGCGTCATCCGTACCCTTATCCGAGCGGCGGGAAAAGTCTTCCCTGCTCGGCTCCTCCTGAATCGGCCTGTGGAAAGGCCACAGAAAGCCTCGGGCGTCGGACGTTCGATCCGGCGAATCGAGTGCTCCCAAGAGGATCGACACCCGCGGATCGCCTACGCCGGCACAAGGCCCGTTCTGCCGGTTCCGAGCCGTACTATAGAGTGCCGGACCGGAGGGTCAAGAAACCTCGGCCGTGCGGCGTCCGAGCAGGGATCTTCAGTAGGGGATATACGCTGCTCCACGAGCGGGTCGCAGACCGCCGAAGAGTCCACGCCGGTAGAGAGGCACGGCTACGGCCGCAGGTGCGTAGTAGGTCGTCACCGGTGCGGCATAGACCGGAGCGGCCATGACCGGCGCTGCAGCGACCGGTGCCGGGGCGTAGTAGCTGGTCACGCCCACCGGCGAGGCCACGGACTCCACCGCGTAGTTCGCCACCTGCGTTACCGGGTAGCTCACGACCCCTGAGGCCGGATACCCGGCGACATAGGCCGTCGCCACGGGCGGGGAAAATGCAGTGACAGCGGCATAGTTGCCGGCGGGCGAATAGTTGGCCATATAGCCACCCGGATAGCCTGCGGCCATCGGCGCGTAATAGGAGGTGACCGGCCGCAGGCCTTCGTACATGAAGACCTGCCCATGCGCCGGCGACGCGGATGCGACGAGGCCGGCCGCCACTGCCGCCGAAGCCAGGACCATCTGCCTGCCGATGCAACCCGAGGCCACGCGGCTCGACAACAGAGAAGCCAGACGAGACATGATCGAAATCAGCATGGCGGTGTCCTTTGTATTTTCTTCCGTGAAAGAGCGGCCGGGAACCCACCGTCTCAAACGGAGGGAGATCGGCCTGGTTGCCCTTGTTGCCACGCGGCCGATCCACTGAGAATACGTTCGATACCCCCGCAACTGCAAACTGCCCTCAGACTCGGCCATTCGACGCACTCATCGAGGCGACACTTGGAATCGATCCCGCCCCCCTCCCCCGCCGGCTTTCGGCCGCTCCTGGCCCTTCGGGCGCTGACTGTCATCAACGACAACGTGCTCCGTTGGCTGGCTATCGGCCTTGGCAAGAAGGCTGTCTCGGGTGGCCAGGTAGCCCTCGTGCTGACCATCGGCACGGCCGGTTTCGTGCTGCCGTTCGTGCTGTTTGCCTGGCTGGCAGGCTGGCTCGCCGATCGGTACCCGAAGCGGTCCGTGATCGTCTGGTGCAAGTTCGCCGAGATTCTTATCGCGGCGGCCGCGGCCGCCGCCGTGGCTTGGGGCGTGCGGTCAGGCGGCAGCTTTGCCGGCCTGCCGGCGGGGCTCTGGCTGCTGCTGGCAACGGTGATCGTGATCGGCTGCCAGGCGGCTCTGCTCGCGCCGAGCGTGATCGGCACGATTCCGGAGACCGTGCCCACGCAGAGGCTCTCCTATGCCAACGGGCTCTTCGCGATGGTGACGCTGGTCGCCACGCTCATGGGCATGGCGGGGGGCAATTGGCTCGCCGACAGCACGGTCGTGATGGCCGGCGATGGCATCCTGGGCATCGATGGAAAGATGCACTCGGCTCCGCCCTGGATGCACGCCATCCCGGCCGGGATCGCGCTTGTCGGCCTCGCGTTGGCCGGCTGGATCGCCTCGCTCCTGCTCGTGCGACGCCCTGCCGCCGATCCCGCCGCGCCGCCGCCGTGGAATGCGCTCTCCCGCACCTGGAGCGATCTCTCCGAACTCTTGCACAACCGGGAGTTGGCCGCTGCAGCCGTCGGCATCGTCTTCTTCTGGGCACTCGGGGCCGTGGCCCAGCTCAACGTCGATCAATACGCGACCGAGGCTGGGGCGACGTCGCAGGGACAGGTCGTGCCGCTTTTGATCGCGCTTGTCAGCGGCATCGGCCTGGGCAGCCTGGTGGCGGGAAAAGTGTCGACTCGCGGAGTCGACATGGGTCTTGTGCCGGCGGGGGCGATTCTGATGTCGGTCGGATCATGGGGGCTGGCGTTCGGTCCCCGCACAATCTTCGCAACGGCATGCGGGGGCACCGGCCTTGCCTGGTGGTGGTCGGCCGGTGCGCTGCTGCTGTTGGGCCTCGGGGCCGGGATCTTTGACGTGCCGCTGGAGGCGGCCTTTCAGGAGAAAAGTCCGCCCGCCCGTCGGGGCGCGCTCCTTGCGGCCGCGAATCTGCTCACGTTCGCCGGTATTTTTGGCGCCTCGATGCTCTACGGACTGCTGCGAAGCCCGAGCCCCTGGGCCGCGGCCCAGAACACCGCCGCCACGGTCGAGGCTGGGATGGCCAACGCCGAGCCATTCCTCTCGGCCCGCAGCATCTTCGGGCTGTTTGGGCTGCTCGCCGCCGCGGCCGCCGGGCTGGCGATCTATGCCGCTCCGCGGGCGTCGCTACGGATCTTTGTGGCGTCGATCGTGCATGCCACGCACCGTTTCCGCGTGGCCCATGCCGAACGACTGCCTGCCGCGGGACCGGCCGTCGTCGTGGCCAATCACCTCTCGTGGCTCGACGGGTTCATCGTCGTGCTGTCGAGCCTGCGGCCCATCCGGATGGTCGTCTACGCCCCGAACATCCGGGGAAAATTCCTGCGAATGCTCTCGGACCAGTGGCGGTTCATCCTGTTCGATCCCAAGCCCAAGTCGATGGGGCTGGCGCTCAAGACGATCCAGTCGGGCCTCGCCGCCGGCGACGTGATCGGCATCTTTTCCGAAGGGGGCATCTCACGGACGGGGCAGATCCTCGGCTTCAAACGCGGCCTCGAATGGATCCTGGAGCGGGTCGAGGCGCCGATCGTGCCGCTCCATATCGACGGCATGTGGGGCAGCCCGCTGTCGTTTTCCGAGGGCCGCTATTTCACGAAATGGCCGCGGGTCTTCCGGCGGCCGGTCACGCTCACCTACGGCACCCCCCTGCCCATCGGCACCCCCAGCCATGAGGCGAGGCTCGCGCTCCAGGAACTCACCGCCACGGCCGTGAGGAACAGGATGCTGGCCACGCGGCCGGCGGAGTTCGCCGCTGCTGCGGCGGCCGCGGAGGCGTTCGATGGCTGTTGCCTCGTGCGTCGCGGCGACCGGATGCTCGTCTCGTTGGCCGCTGGTGATCCGCTGTTCGATTCGCTCGGGATGCACGGCGCGCGGCTGCTTGCCATCCGCGGCACCACGGTCGACGCGGCACTGCCTGCGCGGCTGCTCGGCGAGACGATCCTGCGGGAGAAGATCACGATCTGGCTGGCCCGCGTGGACCAGGTGCTCGCGGTGGCGAACGAGCAGGCCACCGATGCTGGCGGCCCGCTCGCCGGATT
>JBIIMX010000196.1:0-6143 GCA_044337765.1 Pirellulales bacterium
ACTGGGTCTTTTCCGGTATCAACGCCGGCGGCAACCTTGGCGTTGACGTCCACCATTCGGGCACGGTCGCGGCGGCCCGCGAGGCGGCGTTGCATGGCGTGAGGGCACTGGCAGCATCGCACTATCACCGCCGTGAGGAGCCGATCGACTGGGATCGCGCGGCTGCGTGGATGGCGGCGGTGCTCGCCGAGGTCGTGCCCCTGCCGCTGGAGAGTGGTGAGTTCTGGAACGTGAACCTTCCGCACCCGCTCGGCGGCGCGGCTGCGCGGCCGCCGGTCGTGCAATGCCGGATCGATCCGTCGCCACTGCCTTTGGGGTATGCAAACGGGCCGGATGGTTGGCGGTATCGGTCGCGGTATCAGGAGAGGCAGCGGGTGCCTGATGGCGATGTCGCAGCCTGCTTCGGCGGCGCGATCAGCCTCTCACGCGGCAGGGTGGTGTGAGCGTGGGGGCGGGATGCCAGATTTTTCGGCACGCCGGAAACTCTCCACTGCGCAGAGAGACTACGTTTCGAGCGTCTCCAGGTCGGCGTCAAAGACGCGGACCTTCGCCCATGAATCGGCGTGTTCGGCGATGAACCGGTTGTGGCGTTCGGCCGTCTGGTAGACGTCGTGTGAGGCATGCGAGTCGAACACGATCAGGAGCGCCACGTCGTGGTCGCGGTCGTTCACATGCCGGTCGTAGTCGGCGCAGGTGCCGACGGCGAAGGCCCGCGTGCCAGGATGGCCGGTGAGGTGTTCGCGGCAGCCGGCGACCAGTTTCGCCGCCCCGGCTGGGCTGCGGTCCTTGAGCGTGAAATAGACCGAATGGGCAAGCATCGCGAAAGGCTCCCGTGTTATGACGCTGCGTGTGCCGGTGCCGTCTGCGCCGGAGCGGCGGCATCCTTGCTGCTGCGGGGTGTGGCAGGGCCGATGATTTCCACGACCTCGGTGTCATCGAGCATCTCGCGGGATTCCAGTTCGTTCGCGAGGCGGTCGAGTTTGGCACGTTGCTCGGAGAGCAGCGCGGCGGCGCGGATCGCCGCTTCGCCGAGGAGTCGCGAGACCTCCTCGTCGATGATCTGCGCCGTGTGTTCGCCGTATTCTCGCTGCTCGTAGACGTCGCGGCCGAGAAAGGGCTGCTCGTTGGAGCCGTGGCAGGCCACCGGTCCCACACGGTCGCTCATGCCCCAGTGCGACACCATCTTGCGGGCGATCCGTGTGGCCTGCTGGAGATCGTTCTCCGCTCCCGCCGAATATTCGCCGAAGACGAGCTTTTCCGCGGCCCGACCGGCGAGGATGAAGGCGAGGCGGTTGTTGAGGTCCGACTCACCGATGTTCATGCGGTCTTCCTCGGGCACGAGTTGCGTCACTCCCAGTGCCCGACCCCGCGGAATGATCGTCACCTTATGCAGTTTGTCGACGCCCGGCAGCAGCCAGGCGGCCAGTGCGTGGCCGGCCTCGTGATAGGCCGTCATTTTTTTCTCACGGCCCGTGAGCAGTTCCTCGCGTTTCGGCCCCATGAGCACCTTGTCGCGGGCATAGTCGAAGTCGGAGGAGTCGACGGTGTCTTTGTCGTGCCGCGTGGCCCAGAGTGCGGCCTCGTTGACGAGATTGCGGATATCGGCGCCGGTGAGGCCAACGGTGCCGTTGGCCTGCCGTTCGAGGTCGACGTCGGGAGCCAGCGGCACGCTGCGCGTGTGCACCTTGAAGAGGGCGAGGCGGGCTTTCTGGTTGGGACGGTCGACGGTCACGTGGCGGTCGAAACGGCCCGGCCGCAGCAGGGCGGGGTCGAGCACGTCGGGCCGGTTCGTGGCCGCGAGCACGATCACCGATTCCGATGGGCTGAAACCGTCCATTTCGCTGAGAATCTGGTTGAGCGTCTGTTCGCGTTCGTCGTGACCGCCGCCGAGGCCCGCACCGCGCACGCGGCCGACGGCGTCGATCTCGTCGATGAAAAGGATCGCAGGCGAGGCGTCCTTGGCCGTCTTGAAGAGGTCGCGGACCCGCGATGCACCGACGCCCACGAACATCTGGATGAACTCGCTGCCGGAGATCGAGAAGAAGGGCACGCCCGCTTCACCGGCCACGGCTCTCGCAAGCAGCGTCTTGCCGGTGCCCGGCGGACCCATCAGCAGCACGCCCTTGGGCACCCGGCCGCCGAGCCGCTGAAACTTCTTCGGATCCTTGAGAAACTCGACGATTTCCTGGAGATCAGCCTTCACCTGCTCGAGGCCCGCGACGTCGGCGAAGGTCACCTGCTTGTCGCCGGCGCCGTATCGCTTGGCGGGCGACTTGGAGAAGCTGCCGAGAAAGCCTGAGTTGCCGAGCGGATCGCGTGCCCGTCGGAGCGTCATCCAAAAGCCGGCCATCAGCAGCAGCGGGACGAGCATGTAAAGGCCCAGCAGGAAGCCGGTGCCGTCGCTCGGCTGCCTGACCGTGGTGCGGACGGAGTGGTCGAGGAGCAGTTGGTTGAGTCCTTCGCCCAGATAGGCGGAGAGTTCGGTGCGAAAGGCTTTCCCCTTGCCGCCCTCGGTCGCGTTGTCAGCAGCGGGAGCTTTCCGAAACTCTCCCACAAGCGAATTGCCCATGATCTCTACGCTCGAGACGTTGCCCGCCTTCACCTGCCGGACAAACTCGTCATAGCTCACGCTGGCCGGTGCCGCGGCCTGTTCGCGGGCGAACAGGGTCACCAGCGCGAGGGCGCCGAGGATCAGCATGATGACGACCGGCATGTTCAGCGGCGGCCCAAAAATCGAGAGGGGATTTCCGGGGCCCTTGTTCGCGGGACCTTTGGGAGTCGGAGTGGCATTCATCAAAGGGGACTCGTCTGGGGCGCGGGTGAACGGAGCTCGAAAGAACGTAATAGTGTAGTCTAAGGGCTCGTCCGGGAAACTGTCCGGCCCATGCTCGCCGGAAACAGCGTCTTAGGGAACCATCACGATCCGGTCAGAATGGCGGTTGCACCATGGAAGACAAACGGCCTGCTGACGCACCCGTGAAACGGGGTGTCGTGGCGATCGCCCGGCAGGGCGAGTTGTTTCTTGCAATCCGGCGTGGCGAAAAGGTGGCCGCCCCTGGCCGGCTCTGTTTTCCAGGGGGCCACATCGAAGCAGGCGAAGCAGAGCACGAGGCCGTGGTTCGGGAGTGCCGCGAGGAACTGGCCGCGCTGGTGCAGCCGCGCGAGTGCGTCTGGCGGAACGTGACATCGTGGGGCACGTCGCTGGCCTGGTGGACGGTGGACCTGGCGGGCGAATCGGAACTCGTGCCGCATCCGGTCGAGGTTGCGGAGATCCTCTGGATGTCTGCGGAACAGATGATCCGCGAGCCGACGCTCCTTGAAGGCAACCGCACGTTTCTCGAGGCTGTGCTCAGCGGCGCCGTGCGGGTGTAGGGCGATGCGTTCGGGTTCGAGCGAGTGCCGCACGTTTACGGGGTGTCTTTGCCGAGGATGATGCCCTGAGGCTCCTGAGGCGGCGGGAGCGGTGGCGGGTTGGCGGCGGCGTCGAGCATGGCGCGGAACCGGTTGGGTTGAGCCGCCGCGGCGGTTTGGGTGCCGCCGCTTGTCTTCGTCGGACGTGAAGCTTCGAGATCGCGGCGGCCGGTCGCAGCGTTCAGCCATTGTTCGAGCGTGACCCGTTCGGCTGTCGTCAGCGGCACCATGGCGAGGCTGCTGCCGGCGGATGCGCGGGGGTGCCGGGCGCTGATGGTGGTGAGGAATGGCGTGGCACTGCCGTCCTTGCCTGTCGCGAGAAAGAGAGTCTCGATGTTGGCGAGAGTGACGCTGCGATCAATCCGGCCAGAGACATCGCCGCGGTTGAAGTGGGGGGCATGCGCCGTGGGCCCACCGTGGCATGCGCCCGCGGCGCACTTGTTGAGCAGGAGCGGCTGCACGTGTTTCGTGAACCGTGCCATGAGGTGTGGCGGCAGGTCTGCGGCCGGGAGCAGCGACGGCATGCCGACGAGGCCGACGATCGTAAGGAGGCCCCGAGTTGCGGCCTGGAGCGGGCGGTGCGGATGCCGGCATGCGAGGCCAGCGTTCAGCCGATGGGCAGGAGGCATGGGAATCATCCGTTCGCAGGGCGGGGTGGCTGCTGCGGCCAACAGGGGAGGGGAGCGTAGGGCTGCGGGGAATCGGCAGCAAGATGGGCTGGATACCGCTGTCGTCAGTCGCTACAAAATTGCCGCTCGAGACAGCCAGTCAACCCAGTGCCCAGATTCCCTTTTGGAGACGATGCGCGATGGAGCGGACTTTCGTGATGTTCAAGCCCGATTGCCTGGAACGCGGCCTGCTGGGCCGAATGGTGAGTCGGTTTGAGGAGAAGGGCCTGCGGCTGCTGGCGATGAAGATGCTCCGCGTGACGCCGACGCTCGCGAAGCAGCACTATGCCGAGCACGTCGAGAAGCCCTTCTATCCGAACCTCGAGGAATTCATCACGGCGTCGCCTGTGGTGGCGACGGTCTTTCAGGGACCGGAGGTGATCCGTGTGGTTCGCGACATGCTCGGGGCGACGAGTGGTCTGAAAGCGGCTCCGGGTACGATCCGGGGCGACTTCTCATCGAGCCGACAGATGAATCTCGTGCATGCGTCCGATTCACCTGAGTCGGCGGCGCGGGAGATCGCCATCTATTTCAAGCCGGATGAGATCCTCGCCTGGGATGCGACACTTGGCTGCTGGTTGCAAGCCCCCGGCGAGTGACCGAACTGTTGCGGTGAGGCGTCTTCGTCGCCGCGAGTTTCCAAAGTGCCTTCCTCGTGGAGGCGAGTTTCCAACTTGCCGTGCTGCGTGGAGGCGAGTTTCCAACTTGCCGTGCTCCGTGGAGGCGAGTTTCCAACTTGCCGTCTTCAATTTCCCTGCCTTTATCGGAGCACCCCGGCGGGCGTGTCTGCCGCGAGTCGGTCGATCATGTCGCGGCAGGCGCGGTCGACGGCAGTCTGCCACTGCTGGGTGTTGAGTCCTGCGTTCATCTCTGGGCGGGCGTGAGCGAAGATCACGTCGCGTGCGCTGACGACGAGGGCGCCGAGGCCGTCGGGATGGAATGCACCGCGAACGTCTGCAGCCCGGCCACCCTGTTTGCCAAAGCCTGGCACGAGGATCCATGTGTGGGGCATGGCGGCCCGTAGTTCGTCAAGTTGGCGCGGCCAGGTGGCGCCGACAACGGCGCCAACCGCACCGTAGGTGTCGCCTGCCGCGGTGCGAGCGGCCAGGTTCTCAACTCCGTTGGCGACGTGCTTATAAATTGCGAGGCCGTCTGCCTCAAGATCCTGAAAATCCTTGCTGCCTGGGTTCGAGGTCTTCACGAGCACGAAGATGCCTGCGTTGCGGTCGGCCGCCAGTTTCACGAAGGGCTCGATGGAGTCGAGGCCGAGGTAGGGATTGACTGTGAGGGCGTCAGCGCCCCAGCAGCCGGCGAGCCAGCCTTCGGCATAGGCTTCGGCGGTCGAGCCGATGTCGCCGCGTTTGCCGTCGGCGAGCACGAGCAGGCCCTTGCTTCGAGCGTGAAGGATCACTTCGGCCAATGCGGTCATACCGTGGGGGCCGAGCATTTCGAAGCAGGCGAGTTGGGGCTTGACGATCGGCACGAGGGGTGCGACGACGTCGATCACTTCGCAGCAGAATCGTGCGTAGATGGCGGCGAGGTCTTTGGGATCGAAGGCGGTATCGGCGCCGAGGCTGGGTGGCAGTTGGTCGCGGCGTGGGTCGAGGCCGATACAGGCGGCTGAGTGGCGGGTCTTGATGGCGGTGGCGAGGCGTGCGGAGAAGGGGAGGGGATTTGAGGAGGCTTTATTCATGGCCGAGGGGGGATGTGTTGGGGGAGCGTGACGACTGGTGCGGAATGCGGCGGTACGTTCGGTGCGGAGCCGTCGAGCGGCACAGCCTGCGTTGCCGGGGGAATCCGTGTTGAACCTGGGTAGCGATTGTGCGATAGTGTGGGGGCTGTGGGTCGGCAATGCGAGAGCGTTGCGTGTCACACGGCGGATTCGGGGCGTGGCGCAGTTTGGCTAGCGCGCTTGACTGGGGGTCAAGAGGTCGCAGGTTCAAGTCCTGTCGCCCCGACTGGTTCGAAAAGCCTTGCCGCGCAAGCGGTTCGGATACCTGCCGACGGTCGGCAGTGCCTTCGGGAATCCCAAGTTATTGGGTCAGTTTATTGGGTCTGACCCAA
>JBIIMX010000197.1:0-6109 GCA_044337765.1 Pirellulales bacterium
CGCCCAGATACTGCACGCTTTTTCGGAAGGGTGGCGTGCCCATTGAGGGCGTCACCCGTTCGGCATGGCACCGTACGTCGCGAACGTCCGGAGTCTGGGCCCGGGGCATTCCTGACGAGGGCCATCATCGCCAAGGGGGCATGCTCTACGCCAGATCGAGCGGCAAGTCGGCGTCGCCGAAGCGGTCCACGGCCATACCCATCCGCTGCATGAGTGCCAGGTGCAACCGGCACAGCCGACGATTGTCCTGGCCGCGAAGGTCGTGTACCTGGCCCCCTCGGATCGTGCCGCCGCCGCTGCCAGCCAGCAGGATCGGCAGTTCCTTCGAGTCGTGGGCATTGCCGTCCATCAGGCTCGAACAGAAGAGCACCATCGAGTTGTCGAGCAATGTCCGCTCCCCCTCGACCGTTGCATCCATCTTGGCAAGCAGCCGGGCAAGCAGCGTCATGTGATATTCATTCACCCGCTGATACTGTTCCAGTCGCGCGGCGTTGTTGGCATGGTGGCTGAGTTCGTGCTGGCCGCCATGAATGCCCCCGAGGAAGCCGAAGTTCATGTTGGAAAGATCGTTGTTGAGCATCAGCGTGGCCACCCGCGTGCGATCCATTTGGAAGGCCAACAGCAGGATGTCGCACATGAGTTCCAGGTGCTCGCGGGGCTCGGCCGGAATCCCCGGGCCGGGCCGCTCGATGGAGGGCTCGGTGAGCGTCGGCCGCCAGCCGTGGCCCCCCGTCTCTCGCAGGCTTTCCTCCGCCGACCGCTCGATCCGCCGCTCGAGCTCTCGGACGCTCGTGAGATACTCGTCGAGCTTGGCCCGGTCGCGGCCGCCGAGCCGACCCCGCAGGGCCGATGCCTCGGCCGCGACGAGGTCGAGCACGCTCGCATCGGCCCGCCGCCGGCTGCCGTCGTCGAAGAGTTGGTCGAAGGCCTGTCGGGGCACGATCTCCTTGGGGGCCGGCGTGGTGGGGCTGCTCCAAGAGACGTAGGCGGAGTAGATCTGCGTGTAGCCCGCGTCGGTGCTGTAGCCGGGCGGCTCGGTGCCCAAGACGACGCTCGGCAACGGCGTGGCCCGCCCCACCGCCCTCGCCATGAGTTGATCCACCGTGGTGCCCACCTCCACGTCTGTGGTGGTCCGCTTGACCTTGAGGCCGGAGAGGATGTTCATCTTCGAATAGTGGCCGTTTTCGTTCGTCGCGTTCGGATTCCAGAGCCCCTGGAACACGTTCACCTTGGCGGCATGCGGGGCCAGCGGTGAAAGCGACTTGGCAAACTCGATCCCGCCCGGTCCCTTCTTCGCGCCCCAATGGTGCGGATTGACGCCGTTGCCCATGAAGAGCGCGGCAAACCGGACCGGCGGGCCGGCGGCCTCGGCGGCCGGAGCGAGCGACTCAAGCCAGGGCAGCCCCAAGGCCACACCAGCACCGCGGAGCAACCGGCGGCGGGAGAGCATGGGCAGCGGGCGGACGGTGGCGGTCATGGGTAGGCCTCCTCGGCTGGTGCGAGCGAACGCTCAGGCTGAGCCTTCTCTGCTGTTTCATCGGCCAATGTACCGCGGCGATTGAGGAACTGCCGGCTCTGGACGATCCCGAGTATGGCCGCCGAGATGCCGGCGTTTGGCTCGAGCAATCGGTCGCGAAGGCTCTCCACCAGCGGCAGGTCGGTGGGCACGACGGCCCGGCCCAGGGCATAGCCGAGCAGCTTGCGGGAGAACTGCAGCATCACCAGGTCGCGACGGTCGGCGAGGAATCCCCGCAACCCCTCGACGCCGGTAAAGGTCGTGCCGTCCACGAACTCGGCCGAGAGGTCGAGCGGGGCCGATGCGTCGTCGCGATCGCGGCGGCGGCCGAGCACGTCGAAACCCTCGAGCGCGAACCCGAGCGGGTCGATCCGGTCATGACAGGCGGCGCAGGCGGCCGCGGCCCGGTGGACCTTGAGCCGTTCCCGGATGCCCGCTCCCGCGGCGGCCGACTGCTCGAGCGGCGGCACGTCGGCCGGAGCCGGGGGCGTGGGGGTGCCGAGCACCGCGGTGAGCACCCAGTTGCCGCGAAGAACAGGGCTGGTGCGCTGCGGGTAGGAGGTGCTCGCGAGGATCGCCGCCATGCCGAGCAGGCCGCCGCGGCCATGTGCGGCCACCTCGACGCGGCGAAGCTCGGGACCCGCCACACCAGGAATGTCGTAGTGGGCGGCGAGCCGCTCGTTCAGGAATGTATGGCCGGCGCCGAAGAGTTCCAGCAGCGGCCGGTCGCAACGGATCATGTCAGACAGAAAGGCCGTGGCCTCGGCCTCCATGGCGGACTGGAGTTCGGGCGTGAACTCAGGGAACTTCACGCGGTCCACCAACGCCCGTTCGGAGAAGCCCCGAAACCGCAACCAGCGGGCTGCAAACTCGCTGGCAAGCGCCGCCGACCGCGGGTCGGCGAGCATCCGCCGCACCTCGAGCGTGAGCCGCTCTGGCTTGGCCAGACTGCCGTCGGCCGCGGCCTGCCGCAATGGCTCGTCGGGCAGCGACGACCAGAGAAAGTAGCTCAGCCGACTGGCCAGTTCCCAGGGGTTCACCGGCTGCTCCGCTGCGTGTTCCTCCTCAATTCGAAACAAGAACCGAGGCGCAGCCAGCACCGCATGAATCGCCTCGCGGGCGGCCTGCTCGCGAAGCCCGCCGGCGGCAGTTTCGTCGCCGCCGGCCACCGCGGCCCGGTAGATGCCGTGGAGCCGCTCCCGTTCTTCGGCCGTGATCGGGCCACGCCACGCTCGCTCGGCGAAGGCGTCGATGTGGGCAAGCACCCGCGTGTCCCATTCGGTCGCCTGCTCAGCGGAAAGCAAAAGTTCTCGGGCGAGGCTCCAGTCACGCAGCAGCGCCGCATGCACGGCCCGGTCGGGATCGGACAGGAGCCCCAGAAGCTGATCGTCGGAGAGCCAATAGACCCGCGGGTGGTCCGGTGGGCTGCGGAAGTTTTCGGTGATCCCGGAGAGCCGCAGGTCGAAGTTCTCCGGGAAGGCCTGCTTCATGAAGGTGAACTCTTGCATCGACTCGCGGGCGGCATCGGTGCCTCGCTGCCAGACGGTGACTGCTCCGGCCAAGACACCGGCCGGGTCGGGCGGATCACCAACGGTCGCCAGCCACTGGGCACTGGCGCGGTCGGCGGCTGGGTCGTCGACGTCGAGTCGGCCCTGACCCTTGAACTTCGTCGCATCGCGGGGCACTGGCAGGGTGACGACGGCCGGCGCGACGACGACGATCTCCGCAGGCCCTGCAGAACGGCCCGCGGGATGCGTGCCGAACCGGCCGGCCGCGGCCAAAAGCAGGTCGAACTCGCCGCGGAGCGTGGCGAGTTCTGCTGCGGAAGCCGGCCCGCCCGCCTCGGGCTTGTCGAGGTCAGCAATTCTGCTCTCGACGGCCCGCTGGCGTTCGGTCAGCCAGTCACGGTAAGGCCGCCAGCCGCCCCCGAGTTGGACCTGCAGTTCGTACAGCCGGACCGTATCCCCGTCGTTCCCGTCGGCGGCGTTGCCCACGACAAGGTGGACGCAATCGGCCCCGCCGGTCGCAGTGAACAACGGCGAGCCCCTGAGACTGTCAGCGTCCTGTTGCCTCCGCTGCGACGTGCCTCGAAAGACGTCCGAGTTGCTGGTGTACCAGCTCCGTCGCTGGGCCTCGATCGCCCGCAGGTCTGCCGTGACCGCGGCCGGCACCTCCTTTGGCGTTGCAGGATTCGGCGCAGGCAGCCGCCGCCAGGCCAGGCGGGTGAGGTCGAGGTAGCGTGAGACCGGCTGCTCCGCCTGGAGAAACGCCCACCAGTTGGCGAGATAGTGCCGGGCCAGGCCGGCCGCGTCGGCCAGTTCGTCGAGCGAGTCGGCGCCGGTCAGCCCGCGATGGGCATGCTTCCAGCAGGCGAGCATGTAATCGGCTTCGCGAAGATCGGCCCCTTGGGCCGGCACGTGCGGCGCGGCCGCCTTTTGGTACCAGACATAGATCGCCTGCTGTGCCTGGTCCCGCAGCGGCTCCGGTCCCCGGCTGCCCACCCGCTCCGAATGGAACACGATTCCTGTCCCGGGCAGGATCGCCGCGTGCTCGGCGATTTGGCGGGCGGCAGACAGGTAGCGGTCAAACTGGCCTGGGTTCACGAACAAGACGTCGCCCGTGTTTGCGAAGCCCTCGCCGCCACCGCCGTCGGGCTCAAACGCACCCGACAGGCCGAAGTCGATGCCCGTAAGATCGCGGATCGTCGCGTCGTACTCCGCGTTGGTAAGCCGCCGCAGCGTCACGTTACCGGGATCGCCGGCATTCGCCTCGATGGCCGCCCGCAGGCCCGGGATGAGCCAGGCGAGCAGGGAATCGCGATCCGCGGCGGCCAGTTCGCCCGATTCCTTGGGCGGCATCCGCCCGGATTCAACCTGCTCTCGGACAGCCTGCCAGACGCGGAAGTCACGGGCCAGGTCAGGGGCGGCGAGCAGTCTGTCGAGAGCCACGGCCGCCTGCGGTTCGTCGCCGGAATGACAGTCGAGGCAGTTGGCCGTGACGATCTCGACCGGCCCGGGCGGATCGGCGGCCCTTCCGGAGCCGGATGCAGTCCAAGCCATGCCGACCGCGAGGCCGAGGGCGACGAATGGGAGCGGAGGCGAAGCCATGAGTTGGAGTGCTCTCTCGAGGCCAGGCTTTCGGCCTCAATTATACCACGTTCAAAGGCTTTTTCGAGAACGTATCACGCTGGACGGACAGGCGACGAGGAACGCCGTCTTGAAGACTCGCCGGCGACGGCCCTGCCTGTCGCGTTGCACATTGCGACATTCTCGGTCGCGCATATAGAGTGACGTCACTTCTGGGGCCCGCGGTCCGACATCCGCCTTCATCGCTTTTCGACCGCTGCTGTCGCTGGTTTTTCCCCGGGATCACGGAACGCCTGCAAGGAGCATGCGATGCATCGACTTCAGTTGCCCGCACTCGCCATCTTCTTCATCTCCGCGCTGGCCTTCGCCGCCGCGAGGGCGGAGGAAGGGGCTCCACCCGACCTGCTGCCCAGACTCGGATCGATCGAGCGTCTCGATCCGCGGTTCGATGCGATCGTTCCGCAAGACTCTGTCATCGAGGTGATCGCCAGCGGGTTCGTCTGGGCCGAGGGGCCGGTGTGGCTCAAACAGGAAAAGGCGGTCCTCTTCAGCGACATCCCGCGGAACCGCGTCATGCGGTTCAAGGACGGCGAAGGCTTGAGCATCTTTCTCGAGCCGGCCGGGTTCACCGGACCGATGGCCTACGGCAGCGAGCGGGGCAGCAATGGCCTCACGCTCGACCGACAGGGCAATCTGATCTCCTGCGAGCACGGCGATCGGCGTGTCAGCCGGCTCACGCCGGGCGGGGGCAAGCGGACGGTGGCCGACAACTACCGAGGCAAGCGGTTCAACAGCCCCAACGACTGCGCGGTGCATTCCTCGGGCGCGATCTACTTCACCGATCCGCCCTACGGCCTGCCCAAGGGCTGGAACGACGAACGCCGCGAGCTCGACTTCTGCGGCGTCTACCGGGTGACGCCCGACGGCGTGGTGACGCTCGTCTGCGACACGATGACGCGACCCAACGGCATCTGCCTCTCGCCCGACGAGAAGCGGCTCTACGTCGCCCAGTCCGATCCGGAGATGCCTCTCTGGAAGGTGTTCAACGTCAAGCCCGACGGCACGCTCGACGAAGGGCGGACGTTCTTCGACGGCACGAAGCTCTTCAAGGAGCGGAAGAAGGGGCTACCCGACGGGCTCAAGGTCGACATCGCGGGCAATGTGTTCGCAACCGGCCCCGGCGGCGTGCTCGTGTTCGCGGCCGACGGCACCCACCTGGGCACGTTTCTCACCGGCCAGGCGACGGCCAACTGTGCCTTCGGCGACGATGGCAAAACGCTCTACATCACGGCCGACTCGCACCTCTGCCGCACGAGGCTCTCCACCGCGGGTCCGCTCCCGGGACCGTGACCTGTCTCCCTTCAACGGCACCGCCCATTGCGTTCGACGTATCGGCACACCGCGAGAAAGGGCTCGTCGTTCTGGATTGGGAAACTCTTGACGCGTCCTGGGTAGATATGCCCTGTGCCGACCGAACGATAATGGGAGTGAAACCGCATCGTATGCG
>JBIIMX010000013.1:0-21380 GCA_044337765.1 Pirellulales bacterium
CGATTAAGGAAGCGTAGCTCGCCTTTTCCGGACAGGCAAGAAATCGGTGTGGAGACACTTATGCGTGTCCGTGACAACACAGGGATTATCGGGGTTATCCGGACAGTCGGCACGGTTTCCTGACTCGGCGGGCAGAGCCGTTGCCCGCCTACCCGAAATACTCGCACTTTCCGGCCATTATCCTGCTCCTCCATCCTGCTCCTGATAGAGTGCTCCCTCGGCAAGTCCCGCATGATCTGCACGCCCGGATCCGGCGGCCACCTCCCAGCACACGAAGCGATCCGGTCGCACCTTGCCTCGGCGACGCCTCGGTAAACGTGCAGGGCTGGTCGGTTGCGGGGCAATTTTCTACCGTAACGACGGCGTTTTTAAACTTCTCGAAACAAAAGCGTTATTTTCATGAGCAACGCAACAACCAATCAGTTGACAACCCATGAAGAGCCGTGGATAGAGGTAACATCCTCTCGTAACTTCAGCAATTGGCTTGCACTCGAAAACATTAGCCTTGCATTCTCCACCTATCAGGCAGGAAAAGTTTTTCTGCTTGGCAGAAAACCAGATGGGCAAATCGCTGTATTTGAACGAACTCTACAGAGGTGCATGGGACTCTGTTCCACTGAGAATGGCTTTTGGCTGAGTTCCACTTACCAAGTGTGGCGGTTTGAAAACGCTCTGCTACCTGGCCAAATGCATAGCGATCACGACGCGCTTTACATACCTCGGGTTGGGTACACAACAGGCGATCTTGATGTACACGACATTGTGGTCGAAGATTCAGGACGGATTGTTTTTGTAAACACGATGTTCGGATGCCTCGCTACATTCAGCGATCAGCACAGCTTTGCTCCTCTGTGGAAACCTTTCTTTCTCAGCAAGATCACCCCCGAAGACCGATGCCATCTGAATGGTTTGGCCCTGGAAAATGGTAAATGCAAATATGTCACAGTGGTGAGCAAATCCGATGTGGTGGACGGATGGAGAAATCGCAGGCATGATGGCGGTTGTGTGCTAGAAGTTCCGAGTGGTGAAACAATAGTTTCGGGCCTCTCCATGCCACACTCTCCGAGAGTGTATCGGGGCGAACTTTACGTACACAACTCGGGCACGGGATATTTTGGGAAGGTCGATCGTAAAAAAGGTTTTTTTGAACCGATCACGTTCTGTCCAGGGTATCTTCGCGGTATGGCTTTTTCAGGAAACTGTGCAATTGTAGGACTCTCCCGACCACGCAAAGACAAGACGTTTAGCGGCCTTCCGTTAGATTCAGAACTCCTTCAACGGGATGCAGAAGCGTGGTGTGGATTGCAAGTCATAGAACTTTCTACCGGCAATGTCATCGAATGGGTCAGGCTCAATGGCAGCGTGACGGAGCTTTACGATGTTGCAATCTTAAAAGATGTGACCCGCCCTATGGTTCTTGGTTTCAAAACCACAGAAATTGCCCAACTTGTGAGCATGGATAAAGGGCAAGCGCTTTGATATCACCATATTATTTCCTTGGGGGCGGTGCCGTCGAAGGGGGGGCAGGTCAATGCCGGTGCCTGCCACCTTCTGCGGTCTCCGCATCGAAAACTCAACGCCAAAACGATCGGCGAAGCGGTGCTCTGGCCTTCCTTCTCCATGCATGTGAAGGAGGAGGGCGACGAACCTTGAGGAATCAGTCACGCCCCGGTGGCAACTGGAAGCGTCCCGCCACCACACCCTCGACTGTGAGATCCTCGTCGAGCGACTCCCAACGCAGAGCTGTTCCACCGACCTCCAGCTGAACCTGGGCCAGTTGGGGTTCACTGGCATCTCGCAGACGACGGAACCGATTCGCGGGGAATCCCACGATCCGCTGATCCGTCAACTCGACGAAGACCATCCGGCCCTCAGTCCACGCCCTCGTCGCTACGGCTTCGGTTTCCTGGTGGGTGATGCTCATCGTATTTCTCCAACAAGAGATCGACGTGTTCAAAGACCAGTCGCTCCATTTCCCTCACGACATGAGGGGAAACGCCGAGATTCCGACCAAGGCCTACTGGATCAAGCCAGAATTTGCATTCACCCTCCGCACACCGAACGTGGATGTGGGGAGGCTCTGTGCCCTCGTCCGAGTAAAAGTGAAAACGAAATCCGCCTACTCAGAGTACCGTTGGCATCCGTTCAAGGTATTGCCGCTCGGACACGCAGGCAAGTTCTGTTCTGGTCAGGGAGGTGACGGAACCGCCATAGCGGTTCGGCAACGTCCGTTTGCCACGTGCTGCCAGTCTCTGCCACCTCTGCCCTACGTCGCTTTTTACGTCACTTTTTGGCAGAATCCGGATATTGTCGGGCAAAACCAGCATTCGGCACCATCCTACTCGGGGAGCTTTCACGGTACCGTCAGGCGCGTTCTCGCACCGGGCAGCCGAGGATTCGTCTCCCTCGGTTTCGAAACTGCTCACGAGATGCCTGCATGCCCGGTCTCATGGTCCCGCATGAGCCACCTCCCCGGCGTCATGATGGCAAGTCCGGAGAAGCCGCTTCCGAGCAGGCGGCCAAAGTCGGCGCGATACAGAGTCAGAAGAACATCTGCGGTCGCCAGGGCACTGAAAAAATCGGCCGGTCCTTCGCATGTCCGTCTCGTCACAATACCGCCCCGCGAAGCGAGAACTTTTCTCTGGCAGACGAGTGGTACTTTCAGGAAGGTGAGCAACGGACAAGACACATCCGTGCTGCTGCATTCCGGCAACTTGCTGCCTCAGGCGTGACCCCCTCCCCAAATCCTGACCGACATCGCTGCACCGTTGTGCGCTGCACTTTTCGACCGGCGTTCAAAGTTGCCAAGGTAGTTGGGAAGAAGGAGCCACCCGCTCTTTGTGCTCGGTCCAGATGATCACGCCGTCGCACCTTTTGCCCTTGGGTGTCTGACTGCATTTCAAATGCTTCACCGGGGGCGTGTTCTGCCGATATTCCTTGCCGCACTGGGTGCATTGCCCGTTCCACTTGTAGTCGGCGGCAATGCCAGCAGTGGCCAAAACCGCAAGGAGGACCAACAACAACTGGTGGCGATCGATGCGCATCGGAGGCTCCTGAGGGGGCGGAAACCTTTCTAGAGACCACATTTTCCATTCGCACAGCCGCCGGGACGCTGACCAATATCCCGTGGCAGCAGGGCGTCGTTTGGATTCAGAAGCACCGCCCCACCGCCGCCAAAATTGAACTGTACGTTTTCGCCTCCTGATCCCTGAAAGGATGACCTTCCATCATGGCGGATATGGCTGGCGTGAATCTTCTCTTTGCCGATCTTCCAGGCACCCTCCTCCTTCGAAAGAGCCAACAACGAGACGATTTCAGCAGTCTGGGCTGAGAGGCTCGCCCGGTATTTCACGGCAATCTCGCCGGCAGTCTCGGTCTGCTTCAGCACATGGCTGTCCACTATTTCCAAGCCGACGTCGTGCTGGACAAAGAGCAGCCCGATGCGACGACGCATCGGGTTTTGAAGACGGCTGCAAAAACAACTGGTGTAGGCATCGAGGTCCTCGTCATTTGCTGCCCGCTCAGCAGCTTTCAGGGAGTCCTTGATTTCTATCTCTGCGACATTCCCTGGATCTACACGCAGTCGCTCGCCCGCGAACACGGGCATGCTCACAAAGCATGCAAGCCAACAGATTCTCGTGAGGCGGTTTACCATGGTAGGGGTATTGTCCCGCCCAGGTGGTAGGGAGTCAATCGGCCGGGATTCCTGGAGGGACCTGTCGATTTGGCTGGTAGCCACCCCACTGCCGAAGACTCACGGTCGATAGACTTGGCGGCTCAGCCTCAGCCCCCACCCATTCCAAGGACCGGACCAATGGCTTTTTCAGCAAAGATCGTCGGTGACGAACTTGTTCTCAGAATTCCGATGAATGCCAAGCCGGAGAAGTCTTCCAGCGGAAAGACACTGGTGGTCGCCTCGACCTACGGGAACAAGGAAACGGACTGTGTAGTGGACGGCAAGAAGGTGATCGTGGGCGTCAACGCCTACATTCCGAAGAAGTAGGGAAGGGACATCGTGCGAGCTTCGATCGCTTACTCGAGCGGCTCGATATCCGAGAGCACCCACGAGCGGTCGAAGTAGGCCTCGGTCGGGCCATAGAGCCGAAAGTAGCTGAACCAGCCTTTGGCCGGGAGCGTCTTGATCCAGTTGCTCTCCGGCAGGTCGGTGGGACGCGTGGGGCCGAACGTGATGTCCACGGTGCCGTCGGCGTTCGTGACGATGGCGTCACGCGACGAACGATCCGGCGACACGCCTGTCTTCACGAAACAGCGGGTCTCGTTGTCGTACACTGTGACAGACCAGAATTGCGTTACGGGAACATCCTTCGGCACCGTGAGGCGATAGGTCTTGCCGCCATCGAGCCAGCAGTCCCGGCTGTCCTTCGCGGCCTCGAGGTAGACCTGCCCGATGCCGACGGCGCGGCCCATCATGCCCACGGAGACACCAACAGCTTCGTAAAACCAGCTCGTGCGCTCGTCCAATTGCGTATGGTGCGGGGCCTCCTGATTGGTCTCCTTGAGAAACAGCGAGAGCTCCCAGTTTCTGTTGGGCCAGACTTTCGCACCCGCGAACCGTTTTCGGTAGGCGATCGCCCGGGCCATCACCTCGCCAGTCTGCGCAGCGTCGATGAGAAGCTGCTGCTGCCTGGCCGTCGGGCTGAACGGCCTGCCCTTTTCGATGCCCAGCGGCTGGAGCATTCCCATCATCATCCGATCACGCTCGTGGACCGGCTCCTCCTGGATGATCTTCGCAAGGCCTTCCCAGTAGCAGAGTCCTCGCGGTTGTTCGCCGCTCCAGGGCCGCCCCGCCGGCGCGATGTGGCGGGTCGGTGCTGGGTTGTCACGCTGGCTGTAGGGATAGATCTTCAATCCATCGATGAGGAGTTTGGCGGTCGCCGGATCGGGATCGAGCACGCGGTGGGCGGACCAGACGTTCACCGTGGGCGAACGGAAGACGGAATACCCTTCCGGCTTCATCTCCGGGTCGTCGGGGCCGAGGATCAGGTACCGGCCACCCGCACCCTTGTCGGGGCCGGTTTGGCCCGAATCTGTGATGGGGCGCTGCCAGAAATCGGTGAAGCCGCCTGCCGTGGGGCCGGCAGGAACCTCGAACACAAGCGGCCCGGTTTCCGTCAGGTTGGGAAACGCCATGATGTAAGGCGTCGTGGCATTGGCCGTGAGGAGGCCGAGTTTGTCCTGGAATGTGAGGTAGTCGACATAGTCGAGCTTGCCGGCGTTGAATCTGGTGAAGTGTTCGCTCTGCCATTGCTGCATCGCCATCAACGGCAGAGCCCAGAGGTAGGCCTGGCAGGCCCTCTGGTAGTCGATGTCGTCGAAGATCTTGGTGACGGTGGCGTCGGTCGGATAGCCATTCTCCAATTCGAGCGGGCCGAGCCGGGATTCGAGTCGTTTCATGGTCATGGCACCTTCTCGATGTCACCGGGCTTCCAACTTTTGTCGATGGCGGCTGCCGTCGGGCCGTAGAGCCGCAAAATGGCGAAATACCCCTTGCCAGGTACCGTTGCCAGCCAGTTGCGCTCCTTGCCTGCGGGTGCCATGGTCCCGAGATAGAGATCCGTGCTGCCGTCGGCGTTCTGCGTGAGCGCGTCACGCGAACCGAGCGACGGGAACGGCTGACCGTTGGCGAGTCCCGAACCGTTCTCCGCCTCGTACAGCGTCACCGACCAAAAGTTGCCGGCCGGAATGCCACGCGGCAGATGGAGGCGGTACGTGCTGCTGCCGGACAGGTTCGCACCGCGACTGTCGACAAAGGCGATCATGTATTTGGCACCCCGGCCGGGGGTCTGCGACAGCATGCCGGGGCTGACCGAGTAGTAATTTGTGAAAAACCAGATCCGGGCGTCGAGATCGAGAAAGCCCCCAGCCACCCTGCGCCACCCGAGGTCGAAAGGCCCCGCCAGATTCTCCGGGGTCGCGTCGGCCATGGGGTTGATCCACCGACGGTCTGGATACATCCGCAGGGAACGACCGGCCACATTTTCATCAAAGCCGATCACGCGGCTCATTTTGTAGGCCGTCTTCGCGGCGTGATCGAGAATCGCCCGTGTCTCTGCATCGGGCGCGAAGGGCCGGCCCTTCGCGATGCCGATCGATGCCAACATGCCGAGCGAATCGGAGTCGGCGAGGGTGGTGCACTCGCTTTCCACCAGCTTCTTGAGTTCATCGAAGGCTGTCCCGTCCCTGATCGGCAGCATGTTGACCGGCACACCCGAGGCATCAGGAAACTGCATTGGCCGGGCAGTGTCCCTGGCGTTGAGCGGATAGATTCTCGACTGTTCGATGATCGTGACGGCCGGCGCCAGATTGTTTGGGTCTTGGTAGAACGCCCGCAGGAAGACAAACACGTTGTTGGTCGCCGAACGGCAGACAAAACAATCCTCAGGCACCGCCCCCTCGTAGCCGGGTGGGAGGAGCAGAAACTTTCCGCCCTTGCCGGCGTCGGGACCCGGCAGTCCGACGTCTCCGAAGAACGTGCCGCCATCGATCGGGATCGGCCGCTGCCAGGCGTCGAGGAGGATGCCCTGCAAGTTGGGCGGAGCCTCGAACACGAGCGGGCCATCTTTGCCGAGGTCGACGTAGCCCATGGCATAGATGACATCGGAGTTGGGAGTCGTCACCAGCGTCTTGGCATCGAGACGCTTCTTCCAGACCGGCAGCACGTTGTAGCCGGCGCCGAAGACCTTTTCCGAGCCGACCTTCATGCCGAGCGTGTTGATCAGCGGCAAGGCCCAGAGATACGCCTGCGTCGCCCGCTGGAACAGCAGTTCATCACGCAGCGCATGCGCCGTCTCCGGCGTGGGCCGGTTTTCCGAGAAGGGAAGGCTGCTCAAGGCCTCGAATCGGGCGATCTCTGCGGAGCCCGCCACGCCGTGCATGAGCACGACAGTGAGCACCGCCGAGATGAGCCTATGACCGCATTTGTTTTTCATCGCTGCCTCCAAGGGCTCCTCAGGATAGCCCAGTCAATGGCATTCCTACGAGCGTCGCAAATGACCCTGTCCCTCGTTCCTCGTTCGTGGAACGTCTCTTCTGCAGATGGTCCATCCGGGATCTTCATGGGTAGAGCCGTGAACCACCGCAGGAGAAGGAGATCACGTCCCTGAAGTTCGCGACGTCTCGGAAGCACAGACTAGACTGGAGTCACGGCGGGCTCAGGAATACATCCGGCCGCGGGAGTGCATCCATGCCACACTGTGATCGGCGTCTGTTTCTCACGTGCACCGGAATGGCGTCCCTTGCCGTCGCCCGATCTTTCTTCTCCACGGCCTGCGGCACGGAGGCTGACACACCGGCCGCGGTCTTTGACGAGGCAACACGGCTCTTCTTCGACTGCCGTCCGGTCGAGTCGGCAAAGGCTTTCGACCGGCTCGTCGAACTCGCCCCACAAAGCGAGCCCGAACTCTGGCAACGCGGCCTGGCCCTCTACTACGCCGACCGCTTCGCCGACGGCCGCAAGCAGTTCGAAGTGCACCGCACGGTCAATCCAGCCGACGTTGAAAACGTCGCCTGGCACTTCGCCTGCGTGGCACGCGCCGAGGGGGCGGAGGCCGCGCGGAAGGCGATCATCCCCGTCGAAGAGGACGGCCGCGTGCCGATGCGGGAGATTCTCGCGCTCTTCGAAGGACGGGCGGAGCCGGCGGCGGTGCTCGCGGCGGCCGAGGCAGGGCCCGAGCCTTCCCGCCGCAACCAGCGTTGCTATGCCCACCTCTACCTCGGCCTTCACGCCGAGGCGCTCGGCGACATTCCGCGTGCCAGGAAGCACATGCTCGCCGCTGCGGGGCCATTCTCGATGGACCACTTCATGGGACAGGTGGCCCGCGTGCACACCCGGCTCCGCCGCTGGCAGCTTGCCCCCACGCCGTGAGCCTGACGGTGTCGCACGTGGGCCCGTATTCGCCGCCCCAGCTCGACACGGACAGAGCGATTCCGGTGCGGGATATCCGGTATCCTGTCGGCCTCCACGGTGTCCGCCTGAGCGACTCCACACGCCCTCTCACTCCCCGCCACCCGGGATCAACCGATGAGCCCGCTCGATTGGACGCTGCTCTCGCTGCATCTGGCGGCAATGTTGTTCGTCGCGATCGTGCTCGGTCATGCCGCACGAAAGGTCGGTATTCCGGCAGTCGTTGGCGAGATCGCCGGGGGGCTCCTGCTTGGGCCCACGGTCCTGGGACGCATCGCTCCGGAAGCCTTTGCCTGGCTGTTTCCGTCGACGGGACCGATCACGAGCGGTCGCACGGCGATCGCGAGGGTTGGCATGCTCTTTTTCATCGTGACGATCGGACTCGATATCAGTGTCGGCGAATTTCGCCGAATCGGCCGCAAGTCGCTCTCCGTCGGCATCATCGGCACGCTCGTCCCGCTCGTGCTGGGATTCCTGATGTGCTACGTCTTCCCGAACGTGATCGGCGTGACGCAGAAGGATCAGTTTGCGACGGCGCTCTTCATGGGATCGATCCTGTCGCTGTCGGCCAACCCGGTGATCGCCCGGATCCTCATGGACATGGGCCTGTTCAAGAGCGAGATCGGCCGGACGATCATGTCGGCGACCCTGGTGGATGATATCGTCGGCTGGGGCCTGTTCGCGGTGATCCTCGCGGAGTTCGGCCCGCATGCGACCGGACAGGGTCAGGGGGCGGTGCTCTTCGCCATGGTATTCGCCTTTCTTGGGGGGATGCTGCTGCTGGGCCGATTCGTCCTGCCGCAGGTGATGGACTGGGTGCAACGCAATCTGCCGCAGCCCGCCGGCTCGATCTCCTGTATCGCACTGCTCGCCCTTGTGGCCTCGGCGGGCTCGGAGTATCTCGGCCTGCACTCCTTTCTCGGCGCCTTCGTCGCGGGTATCGCGTTGGCCGATGTCTATCGCAGCCACCCAAGACCGTTCGAGATTGTCGGCGAGTTCTCGTATGCCGTGTTCACCCCGATCTTCTTCGTCTCGATGGCGATCTCCGCCGATTTCCTCGAGGGTTTCGACCTGTGGCTGGTGGGCTTGATCACGGTGGTCGCCTTCGTCGGAAAGATCTGCGGCGTCTTCATCGGCGGCAGACTGGCGGGCCTGAACAACCGCCAGTCTCTGGCCGTGGGCTGCGGACTCAATGCCCGCGGCATCCTTGGCATCGTGATGGCGGCGGCGGCCTACGATGCCGAACTGATCGACCTTCGGCTGTTCGTCGCCTGCGTGCTGATGTGCATCATCACGACGATGGCGGCCGGCCCGGCCCTGCATCTCATCCTGGCCCGCCGGTCCAGTGCGTCACAATGAACCCAAAGACGAACCCAAAGACGACCCAAAAGATACACCGGACGATGCCCCCGATACGGCCCGTACCTCGACCACACCGACCGCTACCGCCGCATCGGCCGGCTCGTGAAATTCCGATCGGTGGTCGTCGCCAGCATCCCCGTAGATGTCGTGCATGCCGGCGATCGCGGCCAGATATTCGTTGAAATGAGCGTCCATGATGAAACCCTCCTGAGGTTGGGCCGTTCTACGGGGCGTCGGTGTGCTTGGTTCGGCGTCTCCCCAAACGCACACCCACGGCCGGAGTGATCCGGGTGCCCTGCCGTCAATCAATACCGCGATCCCCGTTCCCTGCGCCGGCCGGGGCGTTTTCCAATCTCCCGCAACCTGCCCACATTCGCTCCACGGGCGGCCCGGAGGGTACGATGCCATCCCAGACCCACAGACCATCCGCACCCTTCCTCAAAACGTTTCCCATGGACATGCTCTGGTTTCTTTTGATTGGGATCGCATCCGGTTGGCTCGCCGGTCAGTTCATGAAGGGCAGTGGCTTCGGGCTCATCGGCGACCTGATCGTGGGAGTGATCGGCGCATTGCTCGGAGGATTTCTCTTCGGCTTGTTCGGGCTGTCAGCCAACGGGCTCTTGGGGAGCCTGGTGACAGCAACCGTCGGCGCCGTGGTGCTGATCTCCCTGCTCCGGTTCGTCAATCGCCCGCGGCTCTGAGTGGCTCTGGCCGGTCATCCCAGTTTCCATTCCCCTCGCCCGGTGGTCTTCCATGCCCTTCTGCGACGAGTCGTTCCTGCTCTCCTGCGATGCCGCCGTCTCGCTCTATCACGATGTCGCCTCACGGCAGCCGATCATCGACTACCACTGCCACCTGAGCCCGCGTGACATCGCCGAAGACCGGCGGTTTGAAAACCTCCACGCCATCTGGCTCGACGGCGACCACTACAAGTGGCGAGCCATGCGGGCCGACGGCGTCGCGGAGGCACGCATCACCGGCGCCGCCCCGCCGCGGGAGAAATTTCAGGCATGGGCCGAGACCGTGCCCCACACGCTCCGCAATCCGCTTTTTCACTGGACACACCTGGAGTTGCGGCGTCACTTTGGCATCGACGAACTGCTCGACGCAAGATCCGCCCAGCGGATCTGGGACGAGGCCAACCGGCAGCTGGCCACGGGTGACCTCACTGCAAGAGGCACGCTCCGCAGGATGAACGTCGAAGTCGTCGGCACGACGGATGACCCGGCCGACAGCCTCCAGTGGCACGAGCTCATCGCCCGCGAAGCCTTCGCGACGAAGGTCGTGCCGACGTTCCGCCCCGACGCGGCCGCCAGGGTGCACGAACCCCACCGCGTGCAGGCCTGGGCTCGCCGGCTCTCGGAGGCAGCAGGTGGCGCCGCCGACACGTTCGCCGGGCTCATCGCCGCCATCGACAGGCGGCATGCCGACTTCGCCGCGGTCGGCTGCCGGGCCACCGACCATGGCCTCCTCCGCCTGCCCGACACCGACTGTACCGAAACAGAGGCAGCAACGATCTGGCACCGCGCGATGGCAGGCATCGCCGCCACGCCGGCCGAGGCGGAACAGTTTGCCCTGTTCCTCGTGCTCCATGTCGCCCGGCTCAACCATGCCAAGGGCTGGACGCTGCAGTTGCATCTGGGACCGTTTCGCGATCCCAACCCGCATCTGGCCGCGATGCTCGGTGCGGATGCCGGTTGCGACACGATCGGCGATGCCGCGCAAGGCCCGGGCCTGGTCCGGTTCCTCGGCAGGCTGTCCGCGGAGAATGTGCTGCCACGCACGATCCTCTACAACATCAACCCCGCCGACAATGCACTCTTCGCCGCCCTGCCCGGCTCGTTTCAGGATGGCATTCTGCCCGGCAAGATCCAATGGGGCAGTGGCTGGTGGTTCATGGACCAGGAACGCGGCATGCGGGACCAGCTCAACATGCTCTCCGATCTGGCACTGCTCTCCCGGTTCGTCGGCATGGTGACCGATTCGCGGTCTTTCCTCTCCTATCCGCGGCACGAATACTTCCGGCGGATTCTCTGCGACCTGCTCGGCGCCGACGTCGCCAGTGGCCGGCTCCCCGACGATGTATCCTGGCGGCGGGAACGGCTCGAGCCGCTGGTTGCGGATGTCTGCGTGAACAACGCCCGGCGGTATTTTGGCTTCGATCGCAGCTGAGGGCCGATGCCCGCACCTCTCCGACACTCGTCCCTGACTCGGCAACTGGTGCTGCCCGTGGTGGGGCTCGTGCTGGCAGCCGTGCTGGCCAACGTCGGCTTCGCGGCATGGCTGGCCGCACGGCGGTCGGCAGAGGCGACGCGGGCCGCGCAACAACAGGTGGCCGATGCCCTCCGGGCTTCTCGGGTATCGCTCTCTTCAGCAGTGCTCGACGCCCTGCACCGACTGACAGGCAGCCATTTTCTCGTCTGGGAAGAATCGACCCACCGCATCGGTCTCTCCACGCTGCCGTCCGAGACGCTCGAGGCTGTCCAAGGCGATGCGGTGGCAGCCGCCCTCCATGCAGGCAGTGGCACGTTCGGTGGTCAGCGATACCGAATGGGCATGGTCCGCAGCGAGGGTGTGCGGCCGGAAACGGTGCTCGTGCTCACGCCGGAGCGGTCGTTCGTCGTCCGCACGCTGGAGACGGTGTGGCCGGTGCTGGCAGTGGCCGCGGGAACGCTCGCGGTGCTCGTGCCACTGGGCCTGCGAACGACGGGCCGGCTGGCAGCGCGGATCGCCGCCGTCGAACGCCACGTGGCACGGATCGCGGAGGGGGAGCTTGGCCACACGCTCGTCGCCGGCCCCGCCGCCCCCGCGGCGGGCGACGAGATCAGCCGGCTCGTGGAAGGCGTGAACCACATGAGCCTGCAACTGGAACAGCTCCGCGGTTCGCTCGTGGCTGGTGAGCGGCAGCGGCTGCTCGGCCAACTGGCGGCCGGGTTTGCCCACGAACTTCGCAACGCCGTCACCGGTGCAAGGCTCGCGATCGACCTGCACCGCCGACGCTGCCGGTCGACCCCGGACGGCACACAGCCGGACGAAAGCCTCACTGTCGCCGCTCGGCAACTCGACATCCTGGAGGAGGAAGTTCGCGGCCTGCTCGCCCTGGCGAAAGCGCCATCGCACTCCCCGCAGCCGCCGGAGCCGATCTCGGTCGACCGGCTCCTGGCAGAGGTCCGCGATCTCACGTCGCCCCGATGCGACCATGCCGGAGTCTTGATGGCGTGCGAACTTCCCACGAACCTGTCGATCATCGGCCGACACGACTCCCTTCGGGCGGCACTTGTGAACCTGGTGCTCAACGGCATTGACGCCGCCGGCCGCGGCGGCAGCGTCTGGCTCTCCGCCGCCACAGCCCGCTCGCAGGTCGTCCTGGCCGTCGAGGATTCCGGTGCAGGCCCGGACGAAAGCGTGCGGGAATCGATGCACGAGCCATTTGTCACGTCGAAGCCGGAGGGGATCGGCCTGGGCCTGGCCGTCGCGCAGGCCGTGGCCGAGGAGCACGGGGCCGAACTCGTCTGGGAACGCACCCACGGCCGGACACGATTTGCGATTTCGCTGACAGCGCAGACACTGACGGAAGGCTGTCTCTGAACGTATCGCGAAACGTATCGCTGAAACCTGGCTCACACAACGTTGTCGTGTCTTTGAAAACATCTCGGCCGCAACAGCCTCTCGATCGCCTGCCATACCGCCCCGACCCGTCCCCACCGCCACGAGAACCATGAGCCGTATCCTCATCATCGACGACGAGCCGGCCATCGGCTGGAGCCTGCGAGAGATGCTCTCCGACGAGGGACACGCCGTTGAGGTGGCGGCGAGCGTCGAGGAGGGGCTCGAGACCTGCGGCCACTTCAAGCCTGAGGCGATGCTGCTTGACGTCCGCCTCCCGGGCCGCGACGGCCTCTCCGCGCTGCCCGAACTGCGCAGCATCGTCCCAGAGGCACCCGTCGTCGTGATGACGGCCTTCGGTGATCTCGAAACGGCTGTGCGGGCGGTGAACGCGGGCGCTTTCGACTATCTCGTCAAACCGTTCAATCTGGAGAGCGTGTCGCGGATCGTGGCGCAGGCGCTTGCCGAGCGGGCCCAGCGGCCGGCTGGCGACGCGGCCCAGCCAGCGGTGACGGTCGCGGACGGCGGGCTCTTGGTCGGTTCATCCCTGCCGATGCAGGAGATCTTCAAGCAGATCTCGCTGGTCGCGCCGACCGATCTGCCGGTGCTCATCACCGGCGAGACGGGCACCGGCAAGGATCTTGCCGCCCGTGCGATCCACGCCCATGGCCCGCGACGCGACCGGCCGTTCATCGCCACCAGCCTGGGCTCGCTTTCGCCAAATGTGATCGAGAGCGAACTTTTTGGGCACACCCGCGGCGCCTTCACCGGCGCGGTGTCCGACCGGCCCGGCCTCTTTGCCCTGGCCGAAGGCGGCACGCTGTTCCTCGACGAGATCGGCGAGGCCCCGATCGACCTGCAGGTGAAGTTGCTGCGGGCCCTGGAGAACCGCGAGGTGACGCCGGTGGGAACAGCGACTCCACGAAAGCTCGACGTTCGATTGATCGCCGCCACGAACCGGGATCTCAGGAGAGCGATCGAAGCGGGGACGTTCCGCGAAGACTTCTACCATCGACTGCATGTGTTTCCGATTCACATGCCACCGCTGGCAGTCCGCGGCGACGATATCGACATGCTGGCGGCACACGTGCTCGCCCGGGATTCCTCCGGCCGGCCGCGGCAGGCAATGTCTGCAGAATTTCTGGCCGCCATCCGCGGTCGGGCCTGGCCGGGAAATGTCCGCGAGCTCAAGCACGCGATCGAATACGCGGCAGTAGTCGCCCGCGGCGGCACCTTGCGACCTGAGCACCTGCCGCCGGCAGCCGTGCCCCCCGCGCACGACCCCGCCACGACAGTCGATCGTGATGGGGCAGCCAGCCAGGTGGCCGATGCCGTTCGCGGCTGGGTCGAAGCTGCCCTCGCCGATGGTGTCGCTGCTGGAACTCTGCACGAACGGCTCATCACGCTCGTGGAAACCACGCTCGCGGAAAAGGTCGTCGACGCCGCGGGCGGCAACCGCACCGCCGCCGCCAAACTGCTCGGACTCGACCGGGCGACGCTCCGCTCCAAGCTCAGCCGGTGAAGGCTTCGCCGCGCCTACTCGAGCAACAATGGCTCTTGTTGCAGACACGGCCGCGTGCTTCCTTGTCCACCCGTAGCGGAGGCGAGTTGCAGCAACTTCCCTGACGCCCGCGACCCGGCAGCCCATCCCACAAAAGGGGTTTCCAAGCCCAGCCCGCGCATCGGGTTTACCGATCTGCTAGGGTGACGATCCCTTCGGTGCAACGATCGACGGCATGCCAGCGGCCATCCCGGCCGCGTGCCCGAGATCGGACAGGCCGCGGGCAGTTCTTCTCTTTCGGAGGCATGTCGATGGATATTCTCGGCGAGATTCTGAAGCAGGTACTCGAGGGCGCCGCGCAGCAACAGGCCCCCGCTCCACAACAGCGGGCTCCCCAGCCCCAGCAACGTGCCCCGCAGCCGCAGGGTGGCGGGCAAGGCATGCCCTCCGCGAACGATCTGCAGGACATCTTCACGCAGATCTTCGGCGGCGGCTCGGCCCAGAAACTGCCCGAGGTCGTCAAGCAATTCGAGGACAAAGGACTGCGAGAGCAGGTTGATTCCTGGGTTCGCACCGGCCCCAACAAGCCGGTCGACAGGCGTCAGATCGAGGACGTATTCGGCAGTCGGGAACTCGACGAGATTGCCGGCAAACGCAACATCGACCGCGACCAGTTGGCGGAGGTGCTCAGCCGTTACATCCCGAAGATCATCGACGAATTGACCCCGACCGGCCAGATGCAGGCCCGCCGGTAACCGTCGCCTTCCACACCCGGGCCCGACGCGGACCACCCGCGTCGGGCCCGGGCTCTTGAAGGGAGCTATACTCTCTTCATGGACAGTTCTCTCGCGGCCCACCGCTTTCTGGCCAGCCGCTTTCTGGCCAGCCGCTTCGCCCGGTGCCTGGCAGACGTCTTCCGGACGATGGGGAGACCACTGCTGGTCTGGCCGATGTTGGCCGTCGCGGTGTTTGCCGCCGAAGACTCGCGGCCGCCCGACATCCTGCTGGCGTGGCGGGACGATCCCCGTCCGGCTGCCGATGCGCCCGCAGGCGTGGAGGTGCCGCCAGGACGCCGCGTCTCGCGGCGCACGCAGCGTCGCAATGCCCGCCGTCGCCAGCCACTCGACGAGATGCGGATCGAGGTGACACCCAGCGGTTCGGCAGCGTGGGCATCCCCGCCCGGCGCCAGGTCCGAGTCCGTACCGGCGACCATGCTCCCGGAAGCACCCCGATCGACCACCGCCGAATCCATGCTCCCCAGTGGCGGCACGACCAAAACCACACCGATCCCGTCCGATGCCACACTGGCATCGCCCTTTCAGCCAGCCAATCCGGATACCGGAGCCATCACAACGCACCGTGACCAGCCATACGGCCAACCAGCGGCCGGCCAGTCTCAACACGGCCGCCAGCGGTTCGATCTCTACCTCCCTGCCGGCTGTCATGCCGGCGGCATGCCGTTGGTCGTCTGGATCCATGGCGACACCTGGCGGGACGGTTCCAAAGCGGATTGCCCGGTGAGCTGGCTGGCCGATCAGGGCTATGCGGTGGCGAGCATTGGATACCGTCTCAGCGACACAGCGGTGTTTCCAGCCCAGTTGGACGACTGTCGGGCGGCCATCGCCGAGATCGAACGAAATGCCGACGTCTGGGGGATCGACCGCGATCGTGTCGCAGTCGTCGGCGCTGGCGGCGGCGGCCATCTCGCAGCTCTGGTCGGCCTCACCAGTCTGCCGACGGCAGGCACCGGCCTGCCCGCGGAGAAGCCCGGCGACACCAAGGCCCCACGGATCGCCGCCATCTGTGCCGTGGCGGCACCGGCGAGCCTCACGACGCTCGGCCCGGAGCAGGACCGCCCCGGCTCCCCGGCCAGCCGGCTGGTCGGTGGACCGCTGCCTGAGTTTCGCGAAGCGGCACAACAGGCAAGTCCCGTCACCCATGTCTCGACCGACGATCCACCCGTGCTGATTCTGCACGGTGCCAATGACGCGACAGTGCCCTCAAAACAGGCCGTCGAGTTTGCAGCAGCGCTCAAAGCCGCCGGCGTCGATCACACGCTGGTCATCCTTCAAGCGGTCGGCCACCGGCTCGACCTCGACCTGGGCACGCCCGGCGGCCAGTCCTTGCTCGTCTTTCTCGACCGGGTGCTGGGGGCAGGCATTCGTCCCGACCACGATCCGGCCCCATGACAGACGCGCCAGACACGCCAGACCCCGACGGACCCAAGCCGGCCCCGAACCGCCGGTCTCCCCCCATGAGCCGCCGAAGGCTGCTCGCACGCGCGGGCTTGCTTGCCGGAGCGGTGCCTGCTGGTGTCATGGTCCATGGCTTCACCATCACGCCACGGCGGCTTGTGACAAGCAGCCACTCCTTCGGGCAAAACCCGTCAGCCGGTCGGCTCCGCCTCCTGCAGGTCAGCGATCTGCACCTGCACGGCATCGGCACGCTCCAACAGCAGCTGCTCGAACAGCTCCACGAAGCAGAGGCCGATCTCATCGTGATCACCGGTGATGCAATCGACCGCGCAGGATCGCTCCCGCTGCTCGACACGCTCCTGGGCGAGTTTCCCAAATCGCCACGAGTGCTCGCCATCCTCGGCAATTGGGAGTACCGCAGCGGCGTCAGGCCTGAACAGTTTGCCCGCACCTACGGCCGTCACGGCATCGAATTGCTCGTCAACAAGTCGATCGAACTGGACCACCTCGGTCGCACGATCAGAGTCACAGGTCTCGACGACATTCTCTACGGCCGGCCCGATGCCGCCGCTGCCATCGGAGACGGCCAACCGGCCGACCAGCATCTCGTGCTCGCCCACTGCCCCATCTCGCGTGATACGCTCGACATGCCGTCGGCACACCCTGCATCGCTGGTCTTGAGCGGCCACACGCACGGCGGCCAGATCGCTCCCTGTGGCATCGCCCCAATCCTGCCACCCGGCTGCGGCCGCTACGTCGCGGGCTGGTATCGCGACGCCGACGGGCCGCCGCTCTATGTCTCTCGCGGTATCGGCACCTCGTTGCTGCCTGTCCGCATCGGCGCCACGCCGGAACTCGTGCAGATCGACTGGTCGCTGTAGGCAGGCCACCTCCGTCGTGAGGCTCGTCGTGCAGTTCGACCTGCAATGATTCTCGGGCCGACGGCACGAACGACACGATCCGCGATACCGCTGCGACCGCTCCACAGCACCTTTCCTGCCTTCCTTGTGCAGAGCCCTGCGGCGAGGGTCGATACCATTTGTACGCCGCCGTCGATCCGGTCTGCACGCGAGCCAAGGGGGCTTGCGAACGGATTCGAACGCCCTCCTTTTTCCTCCAAAAGCCCCGTACCCGGGGAAGGCCTTCGTCGCCCATGCCATCGCCCTCTCGTCGCAGCAAGCCCGCCTCGTCCGCCGTGCAAAACCCGCTGGAGACCTACCTCCGCGACATCAACGCCACCTCGCTCCTCACGGCCGAGGACGAGCGCCGGCTGGCGACGGCGATTGCCCGAGGCGACTCGGCGGCACGAGACCACATGATCCGCGCGAATCTGCGTCTGGTGGTCAATATCGCCCGGGGCTACTCCAACCGCGGCCTGCCCCTGCCAGATCTCATCGAGGAGGGAAACCTCGGTCTGCTCCGAGCAGTCGAGGGCTTCGATCCGACCATGGGCACCCGATTCAGCACCTACGCCAGCTATTGGATCAAGCAGTCGATCAAGCGGGCCCTGATCAACTCCGGCAAGACGATCCGCATCCCGGCCTACATGGTGGAGTTGCTCTCGAAGTGGCGACGCGCGACGGCACGTCTCAACGAGAGCCTGGGCCGCACGCCCACTCCCGAGGAGATTGCCCGGATGCTGGGACTGGCGAGAAAAAAGCTGCCGATCATCAAAAAGGCCATCCACGTCCATCAGAATGCCCCCCAAACCGAACAGGCAGACGGCGGCTGGTCGCTCGGCGAACTTGTCCGCGACGACAATGCCAAGTGCCCCGCGGAAGTGCTGCTCGACCACGACACGCTGCGACACGTCCTGCGGCGGATTGATCAACTCGACGAACGGGCCGCCAAGATCATCCGCCTCCGGTTCGGGCTCGGCGGTGTCGAGCCGATGACGCTCAAGGAGATCGGAGCGGTGCTCGGCCTGACACGGGAACGGGTCCGGCAGATCGAGTCGGAAACCCTCGCGAACCTGGCGCTGGCGATCGACGGTGTTCCGGAGGCGACGATCCGGCTGCGACAGGGGGCCTGACGGCGGCGGTTTCATGGGGTAGGCTCTCGGGATGGACCTTACGCCGTTTATCCGACCCGTGCCGGACTTCCCGAAGCCCGGAATCCTGTTTCGGGACATTACGCCGCTCTTGGCCAACCCCGCCGCGCTGGCCGCGAGCATCGATCAACTCGCAGCGCCCTGGCGCACCGCCCGCATCGACGCCATCGCGGCGGTCGAGGCGCGAGGCTTTCTCTTCGCCACACCGCTGGCACTCACGTTGGGCGTGGGGGTGATCCCGGTGCGGAAGCCGGGCAAACTGCCGGCTGACACGATCGAATATGAATACGATCTCGAATACGGTCGGGACCGTCTGCAGATGCACCGTGGCGTGCTCGCAGCCGGGGCCCGCGTTCTCGTCGTCGACGACGTGCTGGCCACCGGTGGCACCGCGGCGGCCTGCATGCGTCTGATCGAGGCCGGCGGTGGCGAGGTTGCCGGAGCCGCGTTTCTCATCGAGATCGAGCCGCTGGGAGGACGGGACCGCCTGTCACCCCACCGGATTGAATCCGTCCTGGTCTACTGAATCAGTTGCATCGGGTGACCATGCCCCGCGTCGTTGTCGCCATGTCTGGCGGAGTCGATTCGAGCGTTGCCGCGAGTCTCCTCGTGGAGGCGGGGTATGACTGCGTCGGCGTGTTCATGCGGCATGGCAGACCATCCTTGCCTGCGGCGGCAACGTCACCCGCGACCCTGCCGATCCTGGCCAGCGGTCATCAGGGCTGCTGCAGCGCCGCCGACGCCCTCGATGCGCGACGGGTCGCCGACCGGCTCGGCATTCCCCTCTTCGCCCTCGATCTGAGCGACGAGTTTGAGCGGATCATCGACTATTTCGCCGACGAGTATGGCCGTGGCCGCACGCCCAACCCCTGCGTGCGGTGCAACTCGTGGATCAAGTTCGGCCGGCTCTTCGACCATGCCGATGCCATCGGGGCCACCCATGTGGCCACCGGCCACTACGCCCGGCTGACCCACGCGGTGGACGGTCGTCCAAGGCTCTCCCGCGGCCTCGATGCTTCCCGCGATCAATCCTATGTGCTCTTCGACATTCAGCCGGAGCGGCTGGCCCGCATGCTGCTGCCAGTTGGGGGAATGTCGAAGGAGTCCGTTCGCGCTCGGGCGGCGACACTCGGACTGGCGACCGCCGACAAGCCCGACAGCCAGGAAATCTGTTTTGTGGCTTCAGGCGACCATGCGCGGCTCGTCGGTCACCGTCTCGGAGGCTCCCGCGCCGGCGAGATCGTCACCCGGGAGGGACGCGTGCTCGGGCGGCACGACGGGATCGAGCACTTCACGGTGGGACAGCGGCACGGCCTGAGGCTGGCCATGGGCCGGCCGCTCTACGTCGTCCGCATCGAGCCCGAGTCGTGCCGGATCGTGGTGGGCGGTCGCGAGGAGGTGCCAGACACCGAACTGGTGGCGGGCGACGCAACCTGGCTCGAGCCGGTGTCCGACGGGCCATTCGCCTGTCTGGTCCAATGCCGCGCCCAGCGGGGGCCGGCGCCGGCGGTGGTGACGCCGCTGGGGTCAGGCCGGTTTTCCGCCCGGTTTACCGGTGGCCCGGACCGCTCGCCCGGACCGATTTCCCCGGGACAGCCGGCCGTCTGCTACGCCGACGACCGCCTGCTCGGCGGGGGCTGGATCGAGGACTCGCCGCCGCAAGTGGCACGGCCCTCGTTCCCGAACTAGGCTGGCATCACGGCCGGAACTTCTTTCCAACGGCCCCTTTCCCGCCACCGTGAGCCTGACGTGAACCAACTGCCTGCCTCGCTGCCGATGCCGATCCTGCTGGGAGCCGGCCTCGTGCTCGGCATCGCGATCCTGTCGATGCTCCTGCTCATCTTCAACTATGGGCAGGTCTGGTTTCAGGCCTTCTGGTCCAAGGCGCCCGTGCGGTTCCTCGAACTCCTCGGCATGAGCCTGAGGAAGGTCAACGCGCGAACGATCGTGCAGGCCAGAATCATGGCCGTGCAGGCAGGCCTCGGCAGTGACATCACGGCCCGACGGCTCGAGGCGCACTACCTCGCCGGCGGTGACGTGCCGCGTGTCATTCGTGCGCTGATCGTGGCCCACCGGGCCGACCTCGACCTCGACTTCGACCGGGCCTGTGCCATCGATCTGGCCGGCCGCGACGTGCTCGACGCCGTGCAGACGAGCGTGAATCCCAAGGTGATCGACTGCCCCGACAACGCCAGCGGCAAGTCGACGTTGTCTGCGGTGGCGAAGAACGGTGTGGAACTGAAGATCCGGGCTCGCGTCACCGTGCGGACGAATCTGCAGCAACTCATCGGTGGCGCCACGGAGGAGACGATCATCGCACGGGTGGGCGAGGGCATCATCACATCGATCGGCTCGGCCGGCAGCCACTTCGAGGTCATGGAACATCCCGACACGATTTCCAAGGCGGTGCTCCAGCGGGGGCTCGATGCGCAGACGGCGTTTCAGATCGTGTCGATCGACATCGCCGACATCGAGGTGGGAGAAAACATCGGTGCCCGCCTGCAGGCGGATCAGGCCGAAGCCGACACCCGTGTGGCCCGAGCCAAGGCCGAGGAACGACGCAGCGTTGCCATCGCCCGCGAGCAGGAGATGAAGGCCTCCACCGCCGAAAACCGCGCCCGGCTGTTTCAGGCGGAGGCCCTCGTGCCCCAGTCGATCGGTGACGCCTTCCGCGCCGGCCGCGTGCGGACACAGCCGTCCGGCCTCGAACAAAACCCTGCCTGACGCCCTAGCAACGCCAAA
>JBIIMX010000198.1:0-6073 GCA_044337765.1 Pirellulales bacterium
ACGGGCTCGATGTCGGACCATGGGATCCAGTAGTCGGTGACGGTGGACGAACCGCGCTGAATTGCCTTGATCGTGTCGTCGCCGTCGTCGACATGGGAGACGATGTACCGCTCGCCGACCCGCCCTCCGTGATCTCCAGTGTTGCGGGTGACGACGACACATTCGCCGGGGATGGGCTCGCGGTTCATGGGGTCGGTTCCTTTCGTGCGGGTGTCGCGGCGGGTGTGTTTCGTTGCTGTGTGACATCCACTACGCGGGAGTGCAGTCTGCGCTTCGCCCAGGACAGCGAATCGAACGGCTGGCTCCGAAAGCGTTCACCCCACCGGAAATCGATGGTCCCATGGAAGCACGGGGAGCGAGTCTCCGTAGAGAACGAGACGGAGAATTACGAATGATCTGCAGTTCCTCTTCCTTCGACTCCGCAGGCCCGGGGGCTGCTCAATAATGCCGCCGAATGTTGCGACGGAGACGGATCCCGAGGGAGGGTTTCCCCTCTACATACTCGACGACGACACGCTCATCGTCGTGGTCAGCGACATGAGCCATTGCGAGTTCTGGGAGTCCACTGTTGCGGCGATCGTCGCGAAAGAACGTGGGCTACCGCTGTCTGCCATTCTGAATCTGCCTTACTGCCAGAGGCGGGCACGGATTGTCGGCAACAGTCTGTATTGTGGCGAGGAAGTATCACCTGCCCTGCTACGAAGCATCGAGGCTGCGACGGAAAGAACGTTGAAGCTCATTTATGACGAGCATGAAACCCGCTGCCTCATAAGCGTTGCGGAATTTCGGACAAAAGCTTCCGCACCTGCACGATGGCGGCGTGCACCCGCTTCGTGATCGTGCTGGGGGCCGTGCCGATCTTTCTGGCGGCCTCACGATCGGTGAGCTGCTGGAAGAACCGCAGGTCGATCGCTTCGCGATGGGCGGGCGGCAGTCGGCCGAGGCAGTCGTTGAGAATGGCCAGCAGCTCGGTGGTTTCCAACTGGCTGATGGTTGCCGGAATGCGGGAGTTGGTCCCGCGGCAGACGATGTCGTTTAGTTCGGGTTCGAAGAAGGCTAGCACCTTCGTCTTCCGATCCGCTCCGCGCCAGGTTCGGCAGTAGGTGCCGACCTCGTGGTCGCAGATCTGGCCGAGCCATGCCCCCGTGCCGCGTTCGCCGTTGCGGCTCTTGGCAGGGTCGAACCAGCACTTTTGTCATACTCAAGAACGATTGAAGACAAATTTTATTGTCTTCAATTGCTCCGCTCGCGGCGGTCCGCCATCTCACGGATCATGTCCACCTGGCTGGGCATCTCCGGAGACTCGCGGACGGCCTTGCGTGTGCCCTGTCTCGCCGCCGCGATCTTCTCGAGAGCTTCGTCCGCCGTCGTACCGCGTGCCACATGCCAGCAGCCCACCACCGTGCCCGTGCGGCCCACGCCGCCCCAGCAGTGCACGAACACACCTCGGCCCGCCGCCAGTTCACTCTCGATGTCGGCGACGATCGCGTCGTAGCCCTCCGGCGTAGTGACGTCACAGTCGACGATCGGGTGATGAATACGCTTCAAATTGCGGCCTCGGCGCTCACCCAACTCGGTCCAGTGCGAGGCATACGAGGCAAGTCCCTCGACGTCGCGGGTGAGATCGATGATCGTGTCGATCCCGGCGTCGGCCAATGCCGTGAGCTTGAACTCATGGTGCTCCCTGTCGGGACTGCCCGGATACTCGCCGGCCAGGATACGGCCCGGCTCCACCCACCAGGCATGAAACTCCTCATCGAACCCCCACGGACTGCCGCTCCCAGTGGCCGCTGCGTGTAAGCCGTCAGCGAGCGTCTCGATCCGGTGCCGCATGGCGACGAGCTCGAGCCAGAGTCCGGGAATGCCCGACGCACCGAACCGGGCTCCGGCCAACTGCCCCGCGATTGCCGCCGTCGTGTCGGCGTCATCACCCAGGTTCGCCGCACGCAGAATCGCCGTCTTGAAATCCGCGGCATCCGCTACCGCCCAGATCGCCGCCTCCAACGCCTCGACGCAATAGCCAGTGCCCCTGATCGCCGGCGGCTCCTTGCCGCGCCAGCTGCCGCGGGCAACCGCCTCCACCTCCGGATGCAGCGGCCCCTGCTTCCAGAAGCCCGCGTCGCTGACGGCCTCCCATGACTCGCCGCGGATGAGGGCGGCCGTCAGTGCCGCGAGCACCTTGCAGGCGTCCACAGGCCGCGTGGCCGGATGCGTGGGGCGGCTCGATGCTGCGGCAAAGGCCACCACGTCGTCAGCCGCCTGCGACCAACGGATCGACACGGGGGCGAGCCGCATGAGCGAGCCATTCGCAGCCGAGTTCTCGTCCACGTGTGGATCGTGTGGCTCGCCGGTGCGTTCAAACCGTTGGAGCTGGTGCCTGGTCGTGTTGCCAACATCGAAGCATCTCCCGTTAGACGAGAGGTAGCCACTGTTCATCCAGCGCACGTAGCGGCGCATCTGGTCCACAGGATCATGCCCGCGGCGGTCAAGAAGTGACTCCGCGAGGCACAGTGCCATCGACGTGTCGTCGGTCCACTGGCCCGGATCCAGAGCAAATGGCCCGCCGCCGACCATGTCGGTGACCGGTTTGAAAGAGCCGGGGCTCGCGAACTCCACGGTCGTGCCGACGGCGTCGCCCGCCGCGAGCCCCAGAAGAGCCCCCCGCGCCCGATCGTGTGCAGATCCTGCGGCCACCATGCCCATCGCTTTTCTCCACATCCTGACAGAGGACACGTCATCTTGCTGAAGGCTACGTCCTGCGGGCTTCCTTCAGCACGCCCGCCTACTCACGCCCGCTGGGCGCTCAACACGTCGACCTGGCCACCGTACTGGGCAATGACCAGCTGCTTGGCCTGGCCGCCCGAGTTGGCATTGACGGTGACATACGAGACCGAGCCATTGAACCGGATCTTCACGGTATAGGGATGCATGGGGGAGGTTCCTTACTTTGTGAAATTCAGACGCCAGCCGCCGGATCAGACCAGCCACTCGCCGGGCCTTCAAGAGATTCATACGGCCGGCGGTCGCCGGCGCTTCGCACACCGCTTATACCTCGTTCCATTCACGGAAAATCACGGTATCGACCAGTGATGGAGGATCAGCCGGCCCTGCTGCCCAGCTGCCCGCCGTCATCCATGCCCTGATCCTCGTCATCATCACCGGCCGGTCCGCCCAAGAGCGATTCCAGGGCATCGATCCCACCGGCCTGCTCAGCGAGTTCCACCAGCCTGGAGATGTCGGGGGCCGGCTCATCCGACGGCTTATCGTTATCAACCAACGACATCGACACTTCACCCGTCCGTATCGCATGCTGGATCACGGGAGCAAACCGCTTGATGCCGTGAATCATGGCATGCACGAGGCGGTGGAAGAGCCGGGAAGTAAGTTCAGCATCCTCCAGGGGAAGCTCAACGTTCGGCCGGACCTCACCAGATTCAGGATCGTAGTCAAACCGCAGCATTTTGTACCGCATCTGGATCGAGGCGATCGCCTCGAACACGGCAGCTTTGTGCTCGCAGCCGTGGATATTCCACGCCTGCGGGGCAAACAGGGCCACGAACTCGCCGTCCTCGAGCACCGCGATCACCATCTGCAGGCAGGGATCGCCATCAGTGTCACGGTAGGCCGTTTCGTGGGGTTCGCTGGCGAAGGAGATGGCGATTGCCGGTTCCTCTTCGTGCTCTACGTACTTCAGTTCGAATTCGTCCAGGAAGCCTTTGATCTGGTCGATTGAAGTTGCCAAAGCGTTCTCCTTGTGCTCGTGGGAGGGACGATCGTTGCGTGCTTCCACCTCTACGGCGGTGCAGCGGCTGCGCTTCGAACGGCCCGCCGATTTGCCCCCTCCACGTGCCCTCATTCGACGGCCATGGCGTTGAATGGGATACTCTGGCCAGATCCACCGTCCAGGAAATGACCATCTATGACCACGCCACTCCGCACAGCCATCGTCTATGACTTCGACGGCACGCTCGCGCCTCATAACCTCCCCGAGCACAGTTTTCTACCAGCCGTCGGGGTGTCCGATACGGCGGCATTTTGGACGAAGGTGCGGGAAGAGGCGCGGGCCCAAGACGGCTGCGAGATTCTTGCCTACATGCACCTCATGCTGGAGGCGGCAAAGGCTCACGACGTGCCTGTAACAAGGGAGATGCTGCAACAGCACGGCCACGACATCCCGCTGTTTGCCGGCGTCGACACATGGTTCGAGGAGATCGACGAGTATGGCCGTGGGAAGAACCTCGCGATCGAGCACTATGTCGTCTCATCCGGAATTCTCGAGATCATAGAAGGGTGCTCCATTTATCCCCGTTTTCGCAAAGTGTTCGCCTCGGCCTATGCCTACGACGACGATGGGCACGCGAAATGGCCCGCCAGCGCCATCAACTACACGAACAAGACGCAGTTTCTGTTCCGGATCAACAAGGGGATCGAGAACGTCTGGGATAACTCCGCGATCAACTCATGGATGCCGCATGAGGAGCGGCGGATACCGTTCGAGCGGATGCTGTTTCTCGGCGACGGCGACACCGACATCCCGTCGATGAAGATGGTGCGGCAGAAGGGCGGGCAGGCAGTGGCAGTGTTCGACCCGGTGCTGTTCGAGCAGCGGAAGTCGCAGGGACGACTGGAGAAACTGATCGCCGAGGATCGGGTCGACTACGTGGCGGCCGCGGACTACACGTCCGACTCACTGCTGCGTGTTGTCGTTCGCGGCATCCTCGGCCGGATGGCGGCTCCTCAAGGGGGCAGGTTCTAAGCGGCTTCATGGCCGTCCATTTGCGATGAGCATCAGATGATTTGATGACTTGCCGCTACTTGCCTGGAGGAAGCTTGGTGGTGACCAAGCTTTTGATGGCGTAGATGGGGATGCGGAGCTCCTTGATTCCCGAAACGTCCACGAGCACCAAGTAGTCAACTCCTACTTCAAGCACCTTGTACCCAAGCATGTCCGGGCCGTCAGTGAAAATGCCGACTTCATAGCCTCCGTCCTTATCCGCCAGACTGATTGGCATTCCAGGCTTGAGCACAGAGAGAATGCCTTCCTTGGGTCCTGGGGCCAAACCGGAGGCGGCAAATAGAATAAGACACACGGCTGAGATTGCGACGATCTTGGATACGTGTCTGCTCATGGTGGGTTCCTACGGGTGGAAAAGCATGACTTGGTTTCGACTGGGGGAGAGCGGTTGCCTCATAGCCTACGCGCTTGGCTCTTTCCAGGAACGAGCGTGAAAGAACCGTGGGACACGGAAGACACTGTAACGCGGGACTGAGCGTTGTTTTGCGGGATACCATCACCTCTGTCGTTCAATCACTTTATCGAGCCTCGACGAATCTCCTGCCTTCCTCGCCCGGTGGCGGATTCCAGATCGGGTTCACGCCGGCCTGCAGCGGATCGCATCGGACGTAGAGTCGCTGTGGCGGTCTCTCGAAGTACAGGAGCAGTGCCGGACAGAGCCAGTTTTCCATGTACTCGCCAAGCACGTCGCCCTCGTACCAGTTTCCGTCCTCGGCGTCCCCGCGAAGCCATCGCCGCTCGACATCATGGCCATCGAACGGCTGGTCCGAGAACGTCAAAAGAAAACCCCTGGCCGCTCGGGGAATCTTTTTCTGCTCGACGACACGGCTAATCATCTCGCTCGTACCTTCGACAAACGCTTCCTCCTTGAGCCCCGTTCGGGCATCATCGAACACCCAGCACTCCGTGCCCGGGTAGAGGTAGGGATACAGCGTCAGGATTCGTTGGTTGCTCATGTCGGGTCTCCTTCTGTTGGTGTTTGCAGGAACTTCTCAGACTCACTCATCATTCACACCCGTAGTAGACCGGGATGGAAATCGACTTCAGCCGGCATCGCTCGTGGTCGTCAGGCATCCTGAGAGCCTCGAAGCACTTCGCCGCACCTTTCCACGCCGCGATCGCCCGCAGGCCGAGGCCGCCACGCGTGTAATACTCTGCGGCAATACCGTAGAGCTTCGCGGCGCGTCGCCAGTGCCGTTTGGCCTGGTCGCTTGTGTCGATCGGCGTGGACGTCAGCCGCTCGCACTCCGCGAAGGTGTTGTCGGCGGTGATGATGAA
>JBIIMX010000199.1:0-6069 GCA_044337765.1 Pirellulales bacterium
CGTGCGCCACCACGATCATGCCCGGAGTGTCGCGGCCGGCGAGCATCTCGAGCGTCGCCCGGCCGCGGGCCGCCAGCTGCGCGCGGGATTCTCCGCCGGGAATGACGTAGTGCACGTCGCCCGACCGCCACTGGGCCACCTCCTCGGGAAACTCAGTCTCCAGATCTGCCCAGAGGTGCCCCTGGAAAATGCCGGCGTGCAGTTCGCAGAGCCCCTCCTCCACCATCACCGGCAGGCCGAGTGCAGCGGCGATCGCAACGGCCGTGTCGCGGGCCCGCCGCAGCGGACTCGACCAGACCTCGGCGATGGTGACCGTGCCGTCGTGCAATGAATCGCGGACCGTGCGGCTCCAGGCGGCCACCTGCAGCGCCTGAGCGCGGCCGAGGTCCGACAGCTCGACATCCTCCTGTCCCTGCACGCGTCCGGCGAGGTTGGAGACGCTTTCACCGTGACGCACAAGATATTGCAGCATGGCTGCAGACTACCGCGTCAGCTCGTTCGTGGGCAGGGCGGCCACGTCCGACCGCGTCGCGGGCGGAGCTGCATGGTGCGGGGCGGCAGGTCCACCGTGCGCCGGGACGGATGCGGCATTGGCGGTCTTCGACCGGGAAAGCTGCTCGACGAACTCGCGACCGGTTCCCTGCAGCACGAACACGTCGCTGGGAGCCTGCGCGGCGCCGCGAGGCCGCACGATACAGATCACCTCCGCCTCGCCGTCGTGCCGCCAGACGTGATCGATCAACGCCTGCTCGCCGGGCGACAGCTTCTGGGGCACGGGGCCGGTCGTGCCAGCCGGGTTCTGAACATTGGTGAGAGCCGTGGCGGCGGTGGGCAGAGCGTCGGCGCGGTCGCGGCGGTCGAACGAAACCGGCGGCATCTCAGCCGGCATGCTCGGCAGCACGGGCCCCGACGGGACAGAGGCGACGTCGCCCGCGCCACCACTGGGATAGACGCTCCGATAGACGAAGGCGAGCCCCGCCTCGTCGAGTTGCTCGTGGATCGTGGGGAGCGCGGCGAAGAGTCCCTCGTTGTCGGCGGGGTCGGCCGCGTTGCATACGCCGATCAGCGTGCCGTCGCACGCGAAAAGCCCGCCACCGCTCCGTCCCTGAACGGGCTGGCCGGCGACCTGCACGTTCGCCGGCCCCAAATACTTGTCGACCGCGGTGATGCGGCTGTGATGGATCGTCGGATCATCGCCCCCGTCGCAGCCGACTGTGACGACCGATTCCCCTGGCTGCGTGCTGTGGCCGGCGCCGCCGACACGGACCGGCTCGATCTGACGATCGGTGAAGATGCTCACGAGTGCGAGGTCGCGCTTGAGATCCCATGAGACGACCTGCCCCGCCACGCCACGCGGGCCGTCCGGACCGAACAGATCGACCTCCACTCGGCCATTCCCTTTCGAATCACGGAAGATGTGGCCGCAGGTGAGGATCAGCGCTTCCCCCTGACGGCAATCGATTACGGTACCGGTGCCCCGAGACACCCCTTGGGAATCCTCCACGAGCAGCCGCGCCGTGGAGGCCATGAGCCGCCGCTCGAGCGCAGCCCGCTGGGCGGGGTCGAGAGGCAGACTGCCGGCGGTCATGCCTGAGTCGGCCGCTGACGCTGCGGCCGGCCGCCGTGGCGTCGGTGACGCCAGCCGCTCCGGCTGACGGACGGCGGGCGGCGGGCCTGCCGTCACGATCGCGGCACTCGTCGACTGCGGCGCGGCCGGTGGCTCGGTGGAAAGGGGTGTCGCCGCCGATTCGATCGGTAGCGGGATGCCCGCCATGGGGGCGGCGGCTGGCAACGCGGACATCGGGGCCAACCCCAATGGCTGCCGGCTCTTGGACAGCAGGCCTTCCAGTTCACCGCGGGTCGTGGCGCCATTGATGCGGCCGGCTTCCTGACCCTTGACCAAGAGCACGTAGCAGGGCACGCCGGTCACACCGAACCGCCGGACGAGGTCCCCCTCGCGATCGACGTCGACATGCCGCACCACCCAGCCGGCCGCCGTGATTTCACCAACCAGCGGCGCCATCTGACGGCACGGGCCACACCACGACGCCGAAAAATTGAGCAGCACGACATCGCCGGCGGTAGCGGCCGCCGGATTCGCGCGGGCCGACACCACGCACGCCGCCGTCAGGCTGATCGCGGCGGTGATTCCCAGGAAGAGTCGCGATGACCTTGTCATCCGATAGGCTCCGGCGAGTCTGGTGTGCGGGTCGTGCAGGTCGGGAAGTCGCGGGTGCGACGGCCTGTCGACCGCGGGGTGGGATGGTGCCGGGCACGGACGATGGCGACAAGACCATTTTGCGGTGTACGCCCTGCCGCTTGCTTTCCCATCCCACCTGTTTTTCGCGCGATTTCCCCGTTTGCCGCGCAGGCTCCTACAATCGCCGTTCCGTTTGGCTTGAGACATCTTTAGAAACTCCGCATGACCGACCGCGTCCGCCGCATCCTCGTCACCTCCGCCCTGCCCTATGCCAACGGGCACATCCATCTCGGGCACCTGGTCGAGTACATCCAGACCGACATCTTCGTGCGGTTCCAGAAGCTGCGCGGCCACGAGGCCGCCTATCTCTGCGCCGACGACACGCACGGCACCGCGATCATGATCCGCGCGCATGCCGAGGGCCGCAGCGAGCGAGAACTGATCGCCGCCATGCGGGACGCCCACCTCGCCGATTTCGCCGGCTTCCAGATCGGCTTCGACCATTACGGTTCCACCGACAGCGATGCCAACCGCCGGCTGTGCGGCGAGATCTGGCGAAGCCTGCGGGATCGCGGGCTGGTCACGACGCGGGATGTGCAACAACTCTACGACACCCAGGCCGGCGTCTTCCTCGCCGACCGCTTCGTCCGCGGCACGTGCCCCCGGTGCCAGACGGCAGACCAATACGGCGACTCGTGCGAACAGTGCGGCGCCACCTACACCCCGGCCGACCTCGTCGATCCCGTGAGCACGCTTTCCGGCACGCGGCCGGAGGTGCGTTCGGCCGAGCATCTGTTCGTGACGCTCGAACAGATGCACGCGTTCCTCGAAGAATGGACACAGCGTTCCGGGGCGCTCGACCAGCGGATCGCCAACTATCTCGCGGGGCACTTCCTCTGCGACCCGCTCCGCGACTGGGACATCTCGCGGCCCGCCCCGTACTTCGGGTTCGAGATCCCCGACGCTCCGGGCCATTACTGGTATGTCTGGTTCGACGCGCCGATCGGCTATCTGGCCGCCACGAGTGAATGGTGTGCCGCACACGGTGGTTCGTTCGAGTCGTGGTGGCACCGCGGGGGATCGGAACCGGCCGCCGAGATCCACCACTTCATCGGCAAGGACATCACCTATTTCCACACGCTGTTCTGGCCCGCGATGCTCGAGGCGGCTGGTCTCGCTCTGCCGAAGCGGGTCCACATCCACGGCTTCCTCACCGTCAACGGCCAGAAGATGTCGAAGAGCCGTGGCACCTTCCTCCTCGCGAGGACCTACCTCGACCATCTCGATCCGGGCATGCTGCGGTATTACTACGCCGCGAAACTCTCCGGCGGCATCGATGACCTCGACCTGAATCTGGAGGAATTCACCGCGAAGGTGAACGCCGACCTGGTCGGCAAGGTGGTGAACCTCGCGAGCCGTACCGCACGGTGGCTGGAGCAGACCGGCCTCGCGTCGACGTATCCCGAGGATGGAGGACTCTTCGCCGCCGGCGCCGCCGACGGCACCGCGATTGCCGAGGCCTACGAAGCCTGCGACTTCGCCCGTGCCATGCGAATGATCATGCAGGCGGCCGACCGGGCCAATGCCTACGTCGACGCCGAACAGCCCTGGAAGCTCGCCAAGGCCGGCCCGGATTCGGCAGCGAAACTGCAGAACGTTGCCAGCGTGGCAATGAATCTCTTCCGGCAGGTCGCGGTCTACCTGTCGCCCGTGCTGCCTGAATTCGCGACGCAGGTCGGCGAACTGATCGGCGGACCGATCCGCTCCTGGGAGGAATCGCAGCATCCACTCTCCGGGCAGCCGATCGGCAGCTTCCGCCCACTCATGCGGCGTGTCGAGCCAGCCCAGATTGAGGCGATGATGTCGGCCTCGCTCGCCCTGGCACAGGAGTCACAGGCCAAGGCTCCCACGCACCATACCGCCTCCAACCAGACCACCACGAAAGGAACGATGTCCATGGAACCTGCCGCCAGCCCGGTCGATTCGGGTGATGCCCTCGCCGCCGAACCGCTCGCCCCCGAATGCACGATTGACGACTTCACGAAGGTCGACCTCCGCGTGGCCCGCGTGCTCGCCGCCGAGGAGGTGCCCGAGGCGAAGAAACTGCTCAAACTCACGATCAGCCTCGGGGGCGATACGACCCGCACGGTGTTCGCCGGCATCAAGGGCTTCCACACGCCGGAGTCGCTCGTCGGCCGGCTCGTCGTGGTGGTCGCAAACCTTGCTCCCCGGCAGATGAAGTTTGGGCTGAGCGAGGGAATGGTGGTGGCCGCCAGCGGTGCGGGCGCCACGGGTGTCTACCTGCTTTCCCCCGACTCCGGCGCCCTGCCCGGCATGCGGCTGCATTAGTTTCACGAAAAACATCGCATCGTGCGATTTTTTCTTGGCGGGCCTCCGCCCGCTGGTGCGAGCATGGCATCCTGCCACGCAATCCTGCAGCGGGAGCCGGGATCGGCGGAAGCTCGAGGAGCTTTTGGATTTTTCGACCTTCTGGGGAATGTGCTGCCATAGGTCGTGGAAGGAGAAAAATCCACCGCGACGAGACTTCTGCCGTCCCGGCGGCGCCTCTCGATTGAGCCGCGACACTTGGCCATGCGTAGAATGCAGCCGCATTCCAGCGATCCTTTGTTCCCGGCAGCGGACGTCTTCACCCTGAGGAGTTCCTCGCCATGCCGCAGCCCATCATTCTCTTCCCCACCGATTTCTCCACCGCCAGCGACGCGGCCTTGCCGCATGCCGAGGTGCTTGCCAAGCAAAAGTCTGCATCGCTCCTGATTCTCCACGTAGAGGAGCCGCCACTGGCCTACGGCGGCGGTGAGCTCTACTACGGACTGCCCGAGCCGAGTTCGGAGCGGATTCTCAAGATGCTGGAGGACGTGAAGCCGTCCGACCCGTCGATCCCATGCACGCACCGGCTCACGATGGGCGATCCCGCCGGTGAGATCGTACGGATCGCCGCCGAGGAGGGGGCCGAGATGATCGTGCTCGGCACACACGGCCGGTCTGGCATGACCCGCATGTTGATGGGCAGCGTGGCGGAGGCCGTTGTCAGACGGGCGCCCTGCCCCGTGCTTGTCTACCGGGCGGCGGCGGAGACACTGGTGGGCCGGAAGGCCGAAGCCATCCACCTCTGACGCTGTTCACGCATGTCGACACGGCCGATCCTCGAGCTCCGCAGTCGCATCCGCTCCCGGCTGCGCGATGTCTTCGACCGTCAGGGTTTCGTCGAGGTCGACACGCCCGTTCTCTCGCCCGAGGTGCTCCCCGAGGCCCACATCGAACCGATCGCCGTGCATGCCGACGGGCCGGACAGGTCTCCGCACTATCTTCAGGCGAGCCCCGAGGCGCTGATGAAGCGATTGCTGGCGGCCGACTCGGGGCCGATCTATCAGTTTGCGCGGTCGTTTCGTGCCGGTGAACGGGGCAGGCAGCACGACGTCGAGTTCGTGCTGCTGGAGTGGTACGCGCCCGGCACGACGCTCGCCGACGCCGCGACGCTCCTGGAAAACCTCTGCCGCGCGACGCTGGGCACCCACGGAGTCGAGCGGGTCACCTGTTCGCAGGCGTTTGTCGAGTGGGCCGGTGTCGACCCGCTTTCGGCCACACTCGCGGATCTCGCCGCGGCAGGCCAACGCGCCGGCCTCGACCCCCTCTCTGAATCACCGAATTCCCCGCCCGATCAACGGTGGGACCTTTGGTTCGAACGTTTGCTCTCCGAGGTGATCACGCCACGATTGGGGCATGGGCGGCCCGCGATGCTCGAGTCATGGCCTGTTTCGCAGGCGGCCTTCGCCCGGATCGATCCTGACGATCCGCGGGCTGCCAGGCGGTTCGAACTCTTCGTTGCCGGCGTGGAACTGGCCAATGGC
>JBIIMX010000292.1:0-4627 GCA_044337765.1 Pirellulales bacterium
ACGTTCTTGAATGCATTCACGGTGCGTACACTTCGCCCCGCCAGCGACACGATCTCGTCGTCATACCGCAGGCCGCGCTTCCAGGCGTCAGACGACTCGAGGATGTCCGACACGACCACCCGGCCATCGGCGCTGGTCGCGACGGTCGCCCCCAGCGTGGCGTGGTCCACGAGACGTCCCCCCTTCAACAGGCCGAGGAAGTTCCGCAACTGGTTGGCCGAGATCGCATAGCCCACGCCCACGTTGACACGGCCCCGTTTCTCGAACGACGCTCTGCCGTTGACGCCGATGATCCTCCCCGCGGCATCGAAGAGTCCGCCCCCGGAATTCCCGGGATTGATCGCCGCATCCACCTGCAGGCAGTCGGCATATTCGAGGATTGTGCCTGCCGGAAACTGGTATCGCCGAGTGCCTGACACAATGCCGGCGCTGATCGAGGGCTGAAAGTCGGTCGCCAACAGGAACGGGTTGCCGGCGGCAAAACAGAAGTCACCGACCTCGACGTCGTCGCTGTCGGCCAATTCGGCCCAGGGAAAGTCGTCCCGCCCCAACAGCTTGACGAGCGCCACATCTCCCGTCGGGTCGAGGCCCACGAGAACCGCGTCGTAGAGCCGCCCGTCGGCCAGCCCGCACTTCATCGCCACACCAGCCGGTTGCACGACGTGGAAATTGGTCAGCGCGTAACCATCTGGGCTGATGAGCACCCCCGAACCGCCCCCAGCCTCACCTGCGAAGATTGCCACCGCCGCGGCCGATGCCCGCCGAATGACATCGATCCGTTGACGCTCCGCCTCGAGCACCGAGGGCGGCACGTCCGCCGCACGAACCGGCAGCACGGCGACCGCCGATGCAAGCGCTGCGGCGACCAACACGAGCCGCATCAGCGACCGCGTTCGAACCGCCGCTGCATTCCGCCGGCACACCGGTCGTCGATCCATCCGCTGCATGAAAAGCCGCCTTGGTACTGCCGGGGGTTGGTACTGCCTCACGATGGCACCGCCTAGCGTTCGATGACCGCGTTGGTGAAGCCCACCGCACCGCCGATGCCACCGCCGGCCGCAAAATCGACCGTCACGATCAGCCTTCTGCCCGCCGCCAGATCGACATCGATCGGCACTCCTGCGCCGAGCGGTTCGCCAGCCGCGACAGGATCGTTCCCGGCCGCCGCCGCTCCGCCACCGATCTGCCGCCGAAACAGTTCGCGGTCGTCCACCGCAACGGTGACCATCGTGGCGTCGGCGGACTGAGCACCCGCCACCGCCGCGACGACCGCCCGAAACCGACGGCTGTCGGGGGGCAGTCGCCAGACAGCGACAGTCCGCGGCCGCATGATGATGCCCGACGCGACCGTTCCTGCATCAGCCCGCGGCATGCCCGCCGCAGCCGGCGCCGGCTCACCACTCGCGTGGCCGATCATCCGCGGTGCAAAAAATGCCGCCATCGCGTCATTGCGGCCGGCAGGGCGAATCAACCCGCCAAACCATGGGTCCACATCGATTTTTTCCGCGGTCAGGCTGGCGAGATGCACGAGCCGGCCCGCGGCATAGTCGACCCCACGGAACATCGCGGCCGGGAGACGTATCTCGTCGTCGATGACGAGTCCGTCGACCGACCACTCGATGCGGCTGGCACGCACGCCGCCGCCGGTCACGGCCACGACCGCCCGCCCCGCGGCGTTCGCCGCGGCGACCGGTTCGTCCCGCAGCCACTGCAGGCCGATCACCTTTGAACGCTTGACGGGGATCGTCTCCTCTTCGAGCACAACGGTGACCGTTTCGGCGGACACGCCCGTAATGGCACACTCGACAAACTCGTGATTCTCATCGGTGCCGACCACGACGAGATCTCTCTCCGTGCCTTCCGGGACCGCGGCCTGCCACTGCGGCGTTGCGTCGGCCGCAACGCCCTCCGACCACCACGCGACCGACCGCACGCGGCCGGCCGGCAGTTCGATCCGTCCCTCCGGCCTGAACAGCATCGCCGGCTGTTTTCCATCCCATGCAAAATCGTCGCCCGACAGCGTCGAGCCGTCGGACAGAGTGAGCACGACCTTTGCCGGACCGCCCTTCATATCAGGCCGCTCGGTCGGCCGCTGCCCCTCCGGCACATCGCCCGTTGTGTCCGTCCGCCGCACTGCCCGAACCCGATCTGCGGGGAGCGACCGTGAGCCACCAGTGACGTCTACGAACCGCACTCCCTCGGCATCGATCCGTTCGAGTCGGCCAACCGTCACGGCACCGTCCCCCTGCTCCACCTCGACAGGCAACGGCGCAACCGGCGGGTCGGCAGCCCGCGCCGCGACCATGACAGCCCAGTAGAGAGTGAGCACCAGCGTGAGCCGCACTACCGCTTCTCCTCACCGGATGCCAGCCGCTTGAAATACTGTTCGATCGCTTCTCGGTAGTGCGTCGGAAACTCCCGGCCGATCTGCTGCAACGCCTCCTCGCGTTTGTGGGGCGGCAGTTTGCCCCAGCCGTCCGAATCACCGATATCCCGCTTGGTGACCTCGCCGGCTCCCTTGCCACCGGCGATGCGGCTGTCATCCATCGGCGTGCCATTCCCGCTGCGGCCGCCGCCACCGGCTCCGCTCGATGCCTGGCTCTGTTGCTGCTGTTGCTGTTGCTGCTCGATCTGCTTGATCATCTTGTCGAGCGAATCGATAACGCCGTCCTGCACGGCCAGCGTCTTCGGGCCGGCGCGACCCAGATCGAGCCGGCGGGTTATGTCGCGCATCCGTCGCGCGATGTGGTCGAGCGACTCATCCTCGAGCGCGGCGATATCGGCCCGCAACAACCGCGCCACCCGCTCGTACCGGACCGGGATCTCGCCGGAGCGTTCCAACAACCGGTCGAGTGATTCAACGGCGACGTCCGATTCGAGCAGCCAGTGCTGGCAGGCGGCGCGATGGAACAGCAACGACGCCGGATCGACAGCGGTCGTCGGGTCGAGATCGGCCAGAAGGACAAGCCCTTCGTCAAAACGATCGCGACGGACGCGTTCTCTTCCCAGCCACAAGCGGACAGCATCCCGCTCAAATGCATCGGTGGCCGTATCAGCCAGCCAGCCCACATCGGCAGGAGCCGGCTCGACGGCCGTTCTTCCATCGAGCACGCTGCGTTGCAACGCCGCACACCGCGGATCGATCCGCGAGAACGAGTCCAGCACGTGGTCGAGCATGTCAACCGCGTCATCGGCAGGCTGCTGTTCGGGCCAGGTCGCCTTGGCCGCGGCGACGTCGGCGGCCGACGCAGTTCCGGAAGCCGCCATGTTCTCGAGCCATCCGACCATCCGCCCCCGCACGTCGGCGTAGGCGGGCAGCGACCAAGAGGCAGGCCGCTCCAGATCCTGATCGGGGCCGGCAGTCGCCGTGGTCGACTCACCGTGCATCGGGGCCGCTGTCGCGATCGCATCGGCGCACACCAAAGCAGCCATCAACGCACACAGAATCCTGAACGGCTCCATGCGATTCTGGCCTCCGAAGGATGACGATTCGCTGGCGATGCCCACACTTCCAATCATAGCCGACAATCATATCCGCCCGGTGCAGCCGAGGAAAAACTGTCCGGGCACACCCTTTTCCGGCTGTCCGCAGGCTCGCCGTCCGACTCACTCCGTGCGGCCGGTAACGATGTCGTGGGCCGCCCGTTCGATCTTGTGTTGGCGTGCGGCGAGCCGCTCGAGCGCGTCGAGCAGTTCCGGCTCATCCGCCTGCTCCGTGCCGTCGGCCAGCAGCTTGGAAAACCGCTTCGTGCGGGAGTTCACCCGCATCTGCAGGGTGCGAATCATCTTCAGTTCGGCCAGTTTGTCGACCAGCGGCTGTTCGCCAGGCTCCGCGGGACGACCACCCTGATTGTTTTGCTGCCCCGACTTCTGTTCCTGCTGCGCTTTTTCAAGGGCCGCAAGCATTTCCTCGAGGCTTGTGACGAGATCCTGCAAAATGCCTCGGGTCGTGCCGCCGACGTCGCCGCGGGCCAGCCGGGCGGACGCCTGCGTGGCGTCGTCGCGGACCTGCTCGAGCGCCTCCGGGATCGCGACGGCCGAGCCGTCGTCCCGCACAAGCGTAAGGGCCTTGGTCGCATCGAGGCCGATGAGGGTCTGCTCCCGCGACAACCGCACCGCCTCCAGTTGCCGCTCCCGATCGGCCTGCGACTGCTCCGCAGACAGTTTCTCCGCTCCAGCCAGCACGGCCCGCTCTGCCCGCAGCATCGTCCGCAATCGGGTTTCCAACTGGACGAGCAGCCGCTCCACCTCTTCCTCCCGCATCTGTCGAAGAATTTCCTCGAGCTCTGCGCGGGCCGTTTCCAGCTCTTCGATCGCCTTTTCCTGTTCCTGCCGCGCATCGCGACGCTTGGCCTCGTCGAGCTTCTCCTGCGCCTTCCGCATCCGCTGCTCGGCCGCGCCGAGCCGCTTTTTCGTACGGCGGGCACGCGAGGCATCGTCGTCGCCATCCTGCTTGTCGGCTTCCTCCGCCTGCGAAGGCTCCTGGGCTGGCGCGGCCTCCCCTTCCTCCCCCGGCTCACTCTCAGCGCCGCTTCCAGACTCTTTTCCAGACTCTTTTCCAGACTCTTTTCCAGACTCTTTTCCAGACTCTTTTCCAGACTCTTTTCCAGACTCTTTTCCAGACTCT
>JBIIMX010000200.1:0-6062 GCA_044337765.1 Pirellulales bacterium
GGCGACGAGTTCCGACTCCGCGTTGTAGCGGGCGGGAAGGTATTGGATCATCGAGTAGGCCATGGTCGTGCCGTCGAGGCTCATGGAGTCGGCACGGTCTCTGAGCCGCGACGCCGTGATCTCGACGCGATACTCGCCCGCGCGGGCGCCTTTCGGGGCGGGGATCGAGAAGCGGCCTGAAGTGATCGAGCCGCCGCAGGTGGGCCCGCCCGATAAATCTGATCGCAGCGCGTCACCCCACCGGCTTCCGCCGGGGGCTTGCGGGGAACGCCGGGAAGCCCGGGGCCCCGCTCCCGAAGCCCCTCGCGGAAGCGAGGGGATGCCGCGAGCCATCACCATCCGGGTATTTGCCCAGATTGGGTGGCTGGCATCTTCTCCCCTTTTTCTTCCTGGGCTTCTTGTCGCGCGTGAGACCACACCCGCGAAAATCTTGCCACGCGGGGCGCCTGTTGACATATCATGGGGCCACCCCAGGATTGTTTCCATGACACAACGAACGGCGTGCCTGCTGCTGTTGACCGCCTCTATTTCCATGACCTCCATGACATCCATGACGAATTGCTCGACGCATCCCTGTGCCGCCGAACCTCAGCCGCGCGGGCTCGCCTGGAGCAGCCTCGCGCCGCTGCCTGACGCAAAGGGCGTGGCCGGCGCGTTTGCCGGCGTGAGCGGCCACGACCCGCAGGCCGGCGTGCTCGTGGTCGCGGGCGGCGCGAATTTTCCCGATCAGCCGCCCTGGGCCGGCGGCGCGAAGGCTTGGCATGCGGCGGCGTATGTGTTGCCAAAGCCGGATGGGGGCTGGCGCACCGCGGCGCCCCTGCCGCGGCCGCTCGGCTACGGCGTGACGGCCAGCTTCGGCGGCCGTGTCTGGTGCGTCGGCGGCGGCGATGCGGCGGCACACGTGCGATCGACCGTGGCGCTCGAATGGGATGCCGCCACCGATACCCTGCGGGTCGAGCCCGACGCCCTGCCGCCGCTGCCGCAGGCCATGGCGTTTGGTTCGGGCGTGGTCGTGGGCAGCAGGCTCTTCATCGCCGGCGGACAATCGACCCCCGCCGCGACCGAAGGCCTCGGCACGTTCTGGTCGATCGATCTGGCAGCGGCCGCCGCCGACAGGCGGTGGCAGGAGCATCCGAGTTGGCCCGGGCCCAAGCGGATCCTGCCCGTGCTCGGTGAACTCGGCGGCAAGGTCTATCTCGTGAGCGGCGCGGAACTCGTGCCCGCCGACCCCACGCCGGGCAACGGCGCACCCGCCGTCACGCGGCGGTTCCTCACCGATGCACACGAGTTCGACCCGCATGAACATTCCTGGCGGACGATCGCTTCCTGCCCCAAGCCACTCATCGCCGCGCCGAGCCCTGCGTTGCCGCTCGACGCCGCACGCCTCGCCTTTCTGCCCGGCGACGACGGCGCGTTCTTCTTCAAACAGAAAGAACTCGCGGGCAACCATCCGGGGTTCCCGAGGCAGATGTATGTGTACGACACTCGGGCCGACGCCTGGCGGGCCGACGGCACGGTGCCGAAGGGCATCCGGCCGGCCGTCACCACGCCCACGGTTGCCTGGCGCGGCGGCTGGATCGTGCCGACGGGCGAAGTGCAGCCGGGGCTGCGGTCGCCCCAGATCGCGCGGCTGCTGCCTGGGGAGATTCCCACGGAGACCGGACGATGATGAGCGAACACAACGCGAAGCTGCTCGTGCGGACGGCCTGGCTGACGGTCTGGCTGCTCGTGCCGGTGGCGCTGCTCAACTATCTCGACCGGCAGATGCTCGCGGCGATGAAGTCGTCGATGATGGAAGACATCCCCGACATCGCCACCCGGGCCAACTGGGGAATCGTGCTCGGCTCGTTCAAGTGGGTCTACGCGATCCTGAGCCCTGTCGGCGGCTATCTCGCCGACCGCCTGAGCCGCCGCCACGTGATCTGCGCGAGCCTCTTCGTCTGGTCGGCCATCACCTGGGCGACCGGCCACGTCGATTCCTTCACCGGGCTCGTGGCCGCCCGGGCGATCATGGGCGTGAGCGAGGCGATCTACATTCCGGCCGCCCTCGCCATGATCACCGATTTTCATCTCGGCCCCACGCGGTCGCGGGCCGTCGGCCTGCACCAGATGGGCATCTACGCCGGGATCATCATCGGCGGCTTCTCGGGCTACGTGGCCGATGCGCCGTCGCTCGGCTGGCGGTTCGCGTTCAGCGTGGCCGGGCTCGTCGGCGTGCTCTATTCCGTGCCGCTCTTCCTGCTCTTGCGAAATCCGCCACGGGCCGCGGAGGCCGGGAGCGGGCCGTCGCCGCTCGCTGCCGTTCGCACGCTCGCCGGCAGCCGGGATTTCCTGCTGCTCGTGCTCTACTTCACGCTTCCCGCGATCGCCGGCTGGGTCGTGAAGGACTGGATGCCCGACATCCTCAAGGAACAGTTCGGGCTGGGCCAGGGCGAGGCGGGCGTGTCGGCCGTCGTCTACGTGCAGGTCGCGTCGATCGTGGGCGTGCTCGTCGGCGGCTGGCTGGCCGACCGGTGGATGCAGCGGACGAGCCGCGGCCGCATCTTTACCAGCGCCCTCGGCATGGCCTGCTTCCTGCCGGCCCTGTTCGGCGTCGGCAACGCCCCGACGCTCGCCGTCGCGGTCGGCTTCCTCGTGCTCTTCGGGATCGGCTGGGGCTTCTTCGACTGCAACAACATGCCGATCCTCTGCCAGGTGGTGCGGCCCGAGCTGCGGGCCACCGCCTACGGCGTGATGAATCTCGCGAGCACCAGCTGCGGCGGCTTCGCCGACTGGGGCTTTGGCGTGCTCCGCGACCAGCAGGTGCCGCTCAACGGCATCTTCGGCGCGTTCGCGGCGGTGGCGCTGCTCTCGATCGGCATCGTGCTCTGCATCCGTCCGCGGGACTTTTCCACGCCGTGACCCGGCCGGTCCGGCGAATTGTGCACACAAAAGTACGCGGCCGTCGACCGCGAGCCGGAGGCCTCTGAAAACGCTCGTCTTAGGCGATCAGGTCGTGGATCACGTGGCCACCCACGTCGGTGAGCCGGAAGTTGCGGCCATTGTGGCGATACGTGAGCTTCTCGTGGTCGATGCCGAGCAGGTGGAGCAGCGTGGCGTGCAGGTCGTTGACGTGCACCTTGTTTTCCACCGCCTTGTAGCCGAAGGGATCGGTCGCGCCGTAGTGAGTGCCCGGCTTCACGCCACCGCCGGCCATCCAGATCGTGAAGCCGGCGGGGTTGTGGTCGCGGCCCTTGCCCCCCTGCGAGTCGCTCGTGCGGCCGAACTCGCCCCCCCAGATCACGAGCGTGTCGTCGAGCATCCCGCGGGCCTTGAGGTCGGCCAGAAGCGCCGCCGCCGGCCGGTCGGTCGCCAGGCCGCACTCACGGTGGTTGGTCTCGATGTTGCCGTGGCCGTCCCACGGAACGTCGTCGACCGCCCCGTCGCCCGCCACATTTTTTCCCGCGAAGATCTGGATGAACCGCACGCCCCGCTCGAGAAGCCGACGGGCCGTGAGGCACTGCTTGGCGAAGACCTTGCACTTCGGATCGTCGGTGCCGTAGAGCTCGTGCATGAGCTTCGACTCCTGCGAGAGATCGATCGCCTCGGGGGCGGCCGTCTGCATCCGATAGGCCAGTTCGAAGCTGGAGATGCGGGCCGCGAGGTCGGCCTGCGTCGGCCGCAGCGCCGCATGCTCGGCATTGAGCGCCGACAGGAGATCGAGCTCCGCCCGCTGGGAGTCGAGCGTGTGCCCTGTGCGGAGCGCGAGGTTGTCGATCGCCACCGGCCGGCGGGCATCGATAGCCAAAGCCTGGTGGCTCTTCGGCAAAAATCCTGCCGACCAGATCTGGTCGTCGCCACGAGGCTTCCGCTCGTGCATCACCACGTAGCTCGGCAGGTCTTGGTTCATGCTGCCGAGGCCGTAGTCGAGCCAGGCGCCCATGCTCGGCATGCCGGGTCTGCTAAACCCGCTCATCAGCTCCATCGCGGCCGGGGCATGGTTGTTGGCCCGCAGGTGCATCGAGTGGATGAAGCACATGTCGTCGACGTGCTTCGAGAGGTGCGGGAAGAGGTCGCTCACCCAGGTGCCCGACTGGCCGTGCTGGGCCCACTTGAACGGGCTGGCGAGGCACTTGCCGCTCGTCTGGAAGAAGCCCACCTGACTGTCGGCGCCGGGCAGCGGCTGGCCGTTGCGGGCCTGGAGTTCGGGCTTGTAATCCCAGGTGTCGACATGCGACGGAGCGCCCGTCATGAACAGCCAGATCACCCGCTTGGCCTTCGCAGCGTGATGGAGAATCGACGCTGGTGTCGCCACCCCGGAGCTCGTGTTTGCCCGGCACTCATCGCCGAGGAGCGACGCCAGGGCGAGAGCGCCGAAGCCGAGGCCCGCGTCGCGGAGAAACTCCCGCCGTGCCGGTAGGAGGAGGTCACCAATCCGTGTTGGCGAGGGATTCATGCGACGCTCCTCAATCCACGTAGACAAACTCGTTCAAACAAAACATCAAATGACACACATCGGCGAGCGCCGCCTGCCGGCCCGCCACATCGTCGCCGGCCGCCTGCTCGCGGGCGGCGAGCAGCGTTGCAAACTTCCCCCGCTCCGTCTGGTTCGGCTGCCGCGACAGGGCCGCCGTGAAGCAATAGTCGATCGTCGCCTCTCCCGAGGCGACGGTCGGTGCGAGGCCGAGCGTCGTGCGGGCCCGCTTCGCCAGGCCCTCCGCCGCTGACCGCACGAGCGGCGAGTTCATCATCGCCAATGCCTGCGTGGGCACCGTGGCCACGCCACGCGATCCCACCGGCTGCACCGGCTCCGGCTGGTCGAACACCTGCAGAAACCCGATCGGCTCGCTGCGCTTCACGGTGAGATAGATGCTCCGCCGGGGCACCTTCACGTCGAGCCCGGTCCGGCCATACATCTTCGTGTCGAGCGTGCCGGCGACGGCGAGCAGCGCATCGCGGATCGACTCCCCTTCCAGCCGCGTCGGCTTCCGATGCCAGAGGAGCTTGTTGTCGGGATCTTTCGCCCGGGCCGCCTCGTTCACCGCACCCGACTGCCGGTAGGTGGCGCTCGTCACGATCAGCCGGTGAATGCTCTTGAGGCTCCAGCGATCTTCCACGATCCGGTTGGCGAGCCATTCGAGCAGCTCGGGGTGCGTGGCCGGATCGCCCTGGGTGCCGAGGTCGTTGGGGGTGGCGACGATGCCGCGGCCGAAGTGGTGGTGCCAGAGACGGTTGACGATCACCCGGGCGGCGAGCGGGCCGGCGCCGCGATCGACGTCGGTGAGAAAGCTGGCGAGCCCCAGCCGCGAATCAGGCAGCGGCCCGCTGTCGCGGCCGGAGAGCAGGTTTTTCTCGACGTCGTCGCCGGTGATCGTCGCCAGCACGAATCCCGGCGCCGCCTTGCCCTTCTTGCGGCCCACCTCGCCGCGGGCGAGCACGAACACGTCCTGGCTGCCGCTCTGTACGGCCTGCGAGTTGCCCGTGATCACCCATGGCCCGTTCGTGGCGGCATAGACATTCAGAAGATCGGGCTTCGGCTTCTTGGCTTCGATCGCTGCGAGGTCGGCCTGCACCCGCGCTGCGGCCGCATCGAAACGACCGATCCACGGCAAGAGGTCGCGCGTCACGGAATCATCGGAGAGATCCTTGCCCGCCGCACGGGTCGCATCGAGCAACGTCGCCAGTTCCAAGGCCGCCTGCGGCGCGGCTGCCACCGCGAGGTCGGCCACGTCCGGTTCGGTGGTGACCGCCACTCGCAGCTTCGCGAGGCCATGCTGCTTGGCGGCGAACATCAGCTCGACGGTCAGCCGCGTCCCTTGGTCGAACCCGACCGGTTTGTCGAAGGCGACGATGGCGGCATGATCCCTTCCGGGCTGGCCGTCCACGGACCAGCCGGTTTCGATGGGGGAGTCGACCGCGTATTCGAGTTCGTACCCCGGAGCCTCGGAGGTCGCAGCGGCCGGCCGCAGAATAATCTCAACCGGTTTGCGATCCGGCGCGGCCACGAGCGGGGCCGCGATGATCTTCAACTTCGACAGCCGAAACGCCCCGTTCTCGCCCGTGCCCGGCCCCCCGCCCGGCGC